>SMWC01000048.1 GCA_004357505.1 Gammaproteobacteria bacterium
CTCGTTGGCAGTCGCTCTGATCTGCTCTAGAACTCTTTGGTCAGCATGTTGTACATGCCTGCGATGTTCGACGCGCGGAACTCCGCATAGCTGATCCAGTCTTCGTAGGCTTCCATGTAAATACTCTCTTGGAGTTCTTCCGCCGTTCGCCCGGCGGCGATGCCCGCAGCAACCTGGTCACGAAGTTCCTCTAGATATTCGCGGAACAGCGTCACGTAACTACTGCTCGCGTAGGTCCCGTGACCGCCTGCGGCAATCTCGAAACCCTGTGCCTCGACGACACGAATCGCAGCGAACCATGTCTCGATCGGTTGATCGCCGCGAATATAGCGAGGCGGTCGAACGATACTGATGAAATCGACCATGAATCCGACGCTCGCCTCAGGAAACACGACGATGCTCATGTCGTCCGTATGGGAGTGGACTCCGGTATAGATCATCTCCGCTCGTTTACCACCGAGCTTCACCGTCAGCCGGTCCGCGTAGGTGATGTCGGGAGTTCGCACATCATTCAAGGCGCCCCGGGTTACCTCGGCACCACTTAGCGCTCCGTCACCGTCAAAATCGTAGAGCTCGAAATTTTCCTGGAAAGCGCCGCTAGCTTCCGCGCGCTCGATCTGACCGTTGCCGTTACGGTCCTGACCGTCAGCACCCGCCGGCAACGGAGTGTCGGCTGATGGCAACGCCAAGTGTGCCAGCATGTTCTCGTGACCGACAAACTGCGCCGTATCCTCGAACACCGCGCCACCGCTTGCGTGATCCCAATGATGATGGCTGTAGAGTACGTAGCGCACTGGCACACCGAAGCGCTCGTCCAGCTCTCGCTTAAGCCAAGTCGAGAACTCACGGTTGAGAGGATCACTGAGAATGATGCCCTCGTCTGTGACGAGAAGGACCGTATGATGCGTACTATTTCCGGCCCAATAAACGTCGTCGGCAATCTGCTCGAAGGAGCGTACCGGCGCGTCCTGCGCCCAGCTAGAGCACGAGATACCGATCAGTGTTACCAGTCCGATCAACAGAGGATTCAGACGTTGACTTTCCATGGCAGGATCTTTGTTGTTAGTAGGCGCATTAATATACAACGAAATGGCGTCAACACACGCTTCAGCTTCTCAAAGATTGTCATTCCGATCGGGTTTGACCGGTTGAGTCCGAGTCTTAATCGATAGCGTACTGACGAATCGCCGCTTCATCCCAAGCCACGCCGGTGCCCGTGTCGGTGGGGACGGTCGCCTGCCCAGCCGCGGTTGAAATTCCGGCCGTAAGGAAGGGTTCCGCCCAATCGACATACTCCAGCCGGTGCGCGGTCGGTGTCGCCGCGAGCAGGTCGGCGCTGACCTCTGGATAGCAGGAATTCTCGCCGGTCTGGATGGGAGTCTCGAGCGAGTGGATTTCGCATCGGTACGCTGACGGCGCGTGTGCGCACGGCACGTCTGATCACAATACCATACCGGATGGTTCATGATTTCGGCCCGGCGTGCGTTTTGAGCGCGGCCCAGACGGATTGATTGACGGGTGTCGCCACCCCGAGCTCGTGGCCGAATCGCGCGACCGTGCCGCTCAGCCACGCCACTTCCAATCGATTACCGGCTTCCAGGTCGTGATGCATGGACGAGGTCATGTCCACGGGCAGCCCAGCGGCGAAAGCGAGCCTGTCTTCAGCATAATCGTCCGCTAGATCGATCCCTTTCGCACGACCGACCGCAACGGCCTCCCGCATGATGTTCAACAAGAACGCACGGCTGTCCGGATTTTTCCGAACGGGACCGAGCGTGGTACGCAACATAGTCGTTGTCGCACTAAGGCCCACCAGGAAAACAAATTTCTCCCAGATCGTTCGCTCTATGTCGTCGCTCACTTCCGCTGTAATTCCAGCGTGCAGCATCACTTCATACAATGCCTCGACGCGCGACGAAGAACCGCCCGCTCGTTCGCCGACGACCACACGTTGCATCGTGCCGATGTGTTTGATGACGCCCGGCTCACGTATCGAGCTCGCGATAAACGCGACGCCACCGATCAGGTGACCGGTACCGACGACGCGCGCCAGCGTTTGGTCGCATTCGACACCGTTCTGCAGTGACAACACTGTTGTCTCTGGACCGACCATCGGTAGAATAGCGCGGCCGACCTCCTCAGTATCCCAGAGCTTGACGGCAACAATGACGCAGTCCATGACACCAACGTCTGCCGGATTGTCGGTCGCGTCGGCAGGATCGATAATCGCGTCCCCGATGTCGCGGCTGTCGATCCGCAGCCCTTGTTTGCGGATCGCCTCGAGGTGCCGGCCACGGGCGATAAACGTGACGTCACAACCGCTGGCGGCCATACGGCCGCCGAAATAACCGCCGACACCACCGGCTCCCATCATCGCGATACGCATAGCGCCAGTCCCGCCTATCGCCTGCCGTGGCCGCTCAGGATCTAGGCACCACCGCCGTCACGTCATACATGATCTTGGCGCCCGGATCGGGCAAGCGGTCGACGCCGAGAGTAGTACTACACGGCTGCCAGTCACCAAGATACTCGGCGCGAATCGCATTGCCACCGGCCTCCGTATAAAACCTGACGATCTTGACGACCTCACGCCAGGTGATGCCCGCCTCATCGAGGATCTCCTGGATATTCTCGAGTACGCTGCGCGTCTGATCCTCGATACTGTCGGAGTAATCGTAGGGCGCGGAAGCATCGAGTCCTGGCGGCCTTGCGGTAACACCTGATAGAAACAGCAGATCCATATCCGAACTTATACGCAGACCCGGTGCGAACGCCGTCTTGTCGACATTTCGAGTATTAACCACTTGAATAGGCATCTCTATCTTCCTTTGATGTCAATGTATTTTGTGCCGTGTGCCCGTTACGCGTCTCGCGGGATCACGGCGATGATTTCGATCTCCAACCGCGCAGGCGCCGAACTTAGATTTCTGATCTCCATCGCGGTCATTGCCGGCCACCAGTCCCAAAAATCAAAGTACTGCGCCATGACTTCCTCGATTGCGGCCGACTCCGTGATATCTGTCTGGAACCGATTGACCTTGACGACGTTTATCCACGTCGCCCCCTGATCGTCCAACACCTCTTTGAGATTTCGCATGCACATATGAGTCTGACCCGCAATATCGTCAGGCATTGTGATCTCGTACGACACGTGAGGGTGCAGATGGTATAAATCCAAGGCCGTGGTGCCTGACAAGAACAACAAATCCATGTCGGCATCAGCCCGCACATAGGTACCGCGCGGTACCGATGCCGAGCGTGCGCCTTGGGCGTTGGCGGCCAACGGAAAAGAGAAAAGCTGTACAGCGCCGGCTAGACCTGCTGAGCCCGTGACAACAAAATCTCGACGGTTGAATAATTTCTGCATGTCTACTCGCCCGTATAACGCAATACCCAGATGCCTTGGTTCTTGTGGCTGATATAGATATAGCCACGCGTATCGACCAGTACGTCCTCGGTCTGTACGACGAGCGCTCCGCGCGGCAGCGGGCCGCGGCGTTCGGTCGGATCCGGCGGCAAGAACCAGCCTATCTCCTGAGGATTGACCGGCGTAGTGATGTCGTAGATACGCAGCCCCCCGCCAAAGTACGTCAGATACACACGGTCGGTTTGGTTTTCGACCAGAGGATTGTGCTGCAACTGATTCTGGTTATGCGGGCCGAAACGTCCGCCGTGGGTACAGAAATAATCCAGAGGCTCGCCCTCGGGCGGCTGTGGCGTCGGGAATTGGGCAATGAGCCGTGGCGCGGTCAGGTCGGAAATGTCCACAAGTCCCGCGAAATTCAACGCTTCCTGGCAGTTCTCAGCGATCGCTTCGCCGTTGACGATGACGAGATTTCTCTCGAGGTAAGGCGTCGTCGTGTGGACGGACAGATGCGTCGGGCCGAACAGCGGTCCAAAGTCGAGTCGGCTGATCTCCTTGATATTCGCCGGATCCTCGATGTTGGCGATGATAAAGCCCGCGCCGCCGAATGGTAGGAAAGCCAAACCGCCACGCACATCGGCCGGGCCATGCAGGCGCGCCATATCGTAGGGCTCGCCATCGGTCTCGAGCATGCCGGCCGTGGCAAAACGGCCCGCCTCGACGGGATGAGCAGGATCGCTGATGTCGACAATCATGTAGACCTCGCCCTGGTAGCCGGGCAGATTGGCCGCGAGATGCATGTAGTCACCACCGAAATATGCGTTGCGATGCGTGCCGCCACCCGTTGTGAAGCCGCCGATCTGCTGCGGATTGACAGGATCATCGAGACTCCATAGCAACACCGCCTCGGCCGCGTGGGGTTGGTCAGGATCCCCGCCCCAGCCGGCCGACAAGGCGTCGACTGCAGTGATCATGAGGTTATCGGCGATATCGAGTTGCCAGGTCGCCGTGTTCGCAGGACCGTCGATAAATTTCACGAACGCTGGGTCGCTCGGATCCGTGACGTCGAAGATCGCCCAGCCGCGATGGAACAGGTTGGACGTGTACATGTACCAGCGGTCGCCTGACTGCAGCAGCGACATCTTGAACGGCGAGGTGTTGGGTGCATCCACATAGCCGACCGCTGCTACGTTCTCACTCCGTGCGCCCGACGGAATCGGGTCCGCGGCAGCAATCGCGATCAACGTCGCAGACGCCACTCCGAGGCACGCGGCTTGGCGAAACATACTGGCATCTCCGCTGACAAAGTTTCTGCCGGCCACTGGACGCGGCGAGCGTTGTTTTTCTGTTGCCGATTCTACTCTTCCCGAAGTCGAAAGGGACCGATATCGAGGCTAGTGTTGAAGAATGCTGCAAAAACAGGCGCATAATGTCCATTCAAGTCGTCAATGGACAAGAACGATGCGATGCATTCTCGCATTGGTGTGTCTGGCATCCGTCTGCAACGCGGGGTTTGGTCAGGAGATTCGCTCCGGCATTCCCGAGCCGGGATTGGAGCTTCTCTATCTGCCGGACCTCGTGATCTCCAACGCCCGGATTATTGATGGCACCGGCAGAGTGGTCGAGCAGGGGTCGATCGTCGTTAGAGGCGGAACTATCGCCTCGGTCTCGGCCAACCCGGTAGGGGCCGAGGCTCCGGTCTACATCGATGCGGCGGGCATGACGGTGCTGCCGGGGTTCATCGACACCCACCGGCATTTGCTGCCGAGCCAGTTCATCAATAGCGACGCGGCATTGGGCCGGTGGCTTGAGGACCGGCTACCCGCAGAGCTGCAGAACTACCTGGCGGCGGGAATTACCACCATCATGTCGACCGGTGACTATTTCCCGGCCATCCTGGAGGTGCGACGGCGTATCGAAGCCGGCGAGTTACAGGGCCCCCGCCTCCTCTCGGTCGGCTCCAACTTCAGTGCGCCGTCCGGGCATCCGAGCGTCTCGGTATTCGCTAACAACCCCTGGGGTCGCATGCTCCACACCAATGCGCTCGCCGATCCGGAGGCGGCTCGAGCCAAGGTTCGGGAACTCGTCGACGCCGGCGTCGACGCGATTAAGGTAATCTACGACGGCGGTCAGAACGATGTCTGGCCGAGGCTGGACGACGCGGTCCTCGCCGCAATCGCGGACGAGGCGCGAGCGCATGACCTACCGACAATGGTGCATGTTCACGGCGTCGCAGAGCTACTCACGGCTGTCGAACTAGGCGCCCGGCGATTTGTGCACACACCGTATCGCGGCTCGATCACTGACACCCAGGCCGGACGGCTCCTTCGGGATGAATCGATTCCGATCGCGACGACTGCCGGTATTCGCGCGCCGATCATTGATGCCGCAGGCATCATCGGTAATACGGCCGGCGCGGGAAGGGTTTCGTTTGACCCCATTCGGCAGGCGTATCTAGCGCAAACGCTGGCAAACGTGCGTCAGCTTTGGGATGCGGGCGTGATCGTCGCATTCGGCACCGACACGGCGTCGTTGCGCCCCGCAGCAGCCATCGCTCACGAGATCCGGACCCTGAGCGAGGTACTGTCAGAGGAAGAAATCATCACGGCCTTGACGCGTAACGCCGCTCAGTTTCTCGGTCTCGGCGACGACATCGGCACACTCGAGCCCGACAAGTTCGCCGACATCGTGATTGTCGACGGCGATCCGCTCACCGATATCTCGGTTCTGGCAAACGTCGCGGTTGTCATCCAGCGCGGCAAGGTGGTCGTCGACAACCGTTGAGTATTTGGCACTACACAAGGTCTCGACCGGTTCGCGCCAGCGGTAGCTAATCACGTCTATCTTGTTGTCTTACACCGCAGGGTAGTACTCTTGAAATAGACCTACCGCGCGATTCGGCGCAATAAAAACATCAGGGGAAGAAACCACTATGTCACAGATACTGCCGCTACGAATTCGGGTTCGCAGGGCGTTGGTCACGGTGATCGCACTGGCCACGAGCCATGTTTACGCCCAGGGCAATCGATATGAGCTCGTTGAGAACTGGGCCCAACTACCCGACGGCATGGTCTGGGGCCAGGTCATCGCAGTCGATACGGATCAGGCCGGCAATCTCATCGCCCTCCACCGCTGCTCCTCCGATACCTGCGTGGGCCAATCCGAGCCGCCATTACTGAAGTTCAACCCATCCGGTGAGCTGCTCATGAGCTGGGGCGAGGGCCTGTTGGTCTGGCCGCATGGGCTCGATATCGACGCTGACGGCAATATCTGGGTCACCGACGGCCGGCATGAGGGGGGCAAAGGCGAGGTCATCTTCAAATTCAGCCCGGACGGCGAGGTACTCATGACAATCGGCACGCCGGGTATTTCGGGGGACGGGCCGTATACGTTCGACGGCGTCTGTGACGTCGTCGTCGCTGCCAACGGCAATATCTTCGTCGCCGACGGCCATGTCAACAACCGCGTCGTGAAATATTCCGCTGCAGGCCGGTTCCTAATGGCCTGGGGCCAGGCCGGCACCGGGCCGGGCGAATTCGACATGCCCCACAGTATCGACATCGACTCGCAGGGTCGGGTGTTCGTCGCTGACCGCGGCAACAATCGCGTCCAGATCTTCGACCAGGAAGGCCGCTACCTCGACGAGTGGACCCAATTCGGCCGGCCCAGCGGCGTTTTCATTTCGGCCAACGACCGCCTTTTCGTCGCCGACTCGCAGTCAGTGGACGGCGTCAATCCAGACTTCGAGATGGGTATCTACTACGGCAGCGCCGTGGACGGCAGCGTCGAAGGCTATATCGGTGACATCCTAACCGAGAGCGTGACCGAGGATGCGAACGGCGTGTTGTTCTCGGGGCTGGTCGCAAACCGCGGGCTAATACGATACGAGCCCGAATAGACCGAGTGCAAAGGATTGCTGAGCGTTCGTCGATCACGTGAGTTACCGAATCGAAAGAGTTCTGGACTGCGGCAACCACCTTGGGGAGGGTCCCGTCTGGGACGTCGAGACGGGTCTTCTGTGGTGGCTCGACGGTACCGGCCGCCGCGTAAACAACCCGTCGATTTGGCGGCTGGAGCCGAAGAGCGGCCGAGTCGACAATTGGTCACTGGACCATGATGTCGGCGCACTCGCGGTACGCGAGGACGGTACGCTCGTGCTCGCGCTCGACGATGGGTTCTACTTCTTTGACCCGGACACCGAACAGCTAGATCTTATCAGCCTCGTCGACGCCAACCAGCCGCGAACGCGATTAAACGACGGCAAAGTCGATCGCCGCGGGCGGTTTTTCGCCGGCGGCATGGACGACAAGGAAGAGCTCGCCATCTGCGGACTCTGGCGCTTGGACGCGGACCTGTCCGTAGCGAAAGTCGATGCGGGCATCATCTGTTCGAACGGTCCCTGTTGGAGCCCGGACGACAAAACGTTTTACATCGCCGACACGTTCGTCGATGAGTTTTGGGCTTACGACTACGACCTGGAGACGGGCGGCGTATCGGGGAAGC
>SMWC01000049.1 GCA_004357505.1 Gammaproteobacteria bacterium
AAATACATTCTCGTAGCCATAGTCGTTAGCAATTGCCGTAAGCGTGGAACTGTCTGTCGTGAGTGCGACCGCCGGCAACCCGGCACGTTCTCGCTCGAAACGACCCAACAACTCAGCAGAAAAATGTTGCGCATCGGCGGCCGAGCCGCCGTTGCCACAACTTAAGACCTTACCGTTGTTCAGTAGACTCTGCACCATCAGTTGCGCTGCTTTCGCTATCTGCGGCGCGAGGGTCTCCGACGCTTGCTTGACCGCAACGCTTTCTCGAAAATGGGCTAGGACACGATCGTCCATGTGCTTGCCATGTGCCTCGGTAGCCACAACTCTGCCTGCAAAGGACGCTTCCTTCAAGGCGGCCGCGCAAGAGCTACTGTGCGACTGTCGGTATTCTCGCCTTAGTCGGCATCAAATGCGTTCTGCATCCACTGAAACTGCGGTGTCGTTGTATCGATATCGCTCACGGCGAAGACGTCGAAACGTAGCGGCTGCGTGTTCCACTGTGGGTTACACATCAGGAGATGTTGTGTCGCCATGATAATTTTACGCCGCTTTTTCCTGTCGACGCTTTCTATGGCGGAAGCGAGACTGCCTTTCTTCCGAGCGCGGACTTCCACGATGACAATCGTCGCGCCGTCGCTGCAGACCAGGTCCAGTTCGCCCAGCCTGCAGCGATAACGTTGTTTCAGAATTCGCAGCCCGCGGGTCTGCAGATAGTCTCGGGCGACCGCTTCCCATGAGTGGCCGGATGCCTGTCGGGTCATCCCATGAGAGATGAGTGGCGTGCGCCTATCTTAGGTCCGCAAGTTTCGCCGGAGCCTCGACGAGCGCATCGTCCAGGCTACGCAAGGCGACCGGTCGGCCGTTGCGGAACTGAGCCAATGGCAAGCGGCGATGCACTCGACCGTCGCTGTCCAGACTTAACTCCCCGGACATGGCTGGGATTGCGGTGAAACGTCCAGTCTGGTGGTAAAGCAATGGGATCAGCCGGTAGGCGTCAAAGCCCATTGCGAACAATCGTGGCCATTGGGCAACCCGCTGCGGCCAGTAGGTCGCGAGCGTCGCCTTGAGTTTGGCCGAAGTCACGTCGGGCGACAGCAACCATGGGGAGTCCGGAAACAGAATGCCGTTCAGATCCGCATCGCCAGTGCCGTTCGCCGGGTCGTAAACTTCTGAAGTTGCGTAGGTTGGAAGATCTCCGGCGTAGTGGAAACGTAGCTGCGGCGCGAGCAACCGCCCGTTGTTCGCGTCGGTAGCGATGAAGATGACGTCGACGTCCTGACGGCGTCGCGGTTCGAACTCCAACGGTATGCTGATATTGGCGGCCAGCCGCCGGTAACGTTGATTGCTCCGGGTCAGATTCAATAGTGTCGTAATGGCCAGTGAGTAATCCTGGCTGTCGGGGTCGTAACCTCTGAACTGCAACAATTCTCCACCCAACCGTTCGAACTCGTTGCGAAAGCTGTTCAACAGCCGGATTCCCCAGTCACTATCGGGAATCAGCGCAACGGCGTTGACTGCGCCTTTGGCGGCGGCGTGACGGGCGATCTCGACCGCTTCATCCTCGGGTGCCAGAGCGAACTGATAGAAATTCGGGCGCACGGGCGTCTCGCTCTGCACAAAGTTCAGTGCTAGCGTAGGAGTCAGGCTGGCGCTGCCGGCAATCCGCTCTACATTCGGTTTCAACAGCGGACCGACGATAAAGTCAGCACCGTCGATCTGGGCGCGAAGATAAGCCTGCTCACTGCCGAGTATGTCGGTGTCGTACACCTTAATATGCGCGCGTAGACCTTTACCGTTGGTGCGCAGATGTGCCGCGATAAAGCCGTCGCGGATCGCAGCGGCCTGCTCGCGCCGACTACTGAGTGGCAGCAGCAGGGCGAGTTGTCTCGGGTAGATCTGCGCGAGTCGGTTCCGCTCGAGGAGCTCGGACAGGAACGTGGTCGCGGCCGGGTGGTTCGGATAGTTCTTTTGCCAGCCGAGCAACCCGAGTTCGAGTCCGGCTGGGTTGCTGCGATACGCCGATGCTACGGGTTGCAGCGCGAGCCAACCATCGATCACCGGGTCGCCACTCGCGCCCAACGGTCGGCTAACCGTTTGCTCTCGCAGCCCCTTCCAGATCAATTCGTGATTAGCCATGACCTCGGCTGAGTCGTTCAGCCACAGCTCCCGCTCCACCAGAACTGCGACCGCCGCCTCTACCTGAGACAGCTGAAACAGGGCGCGGCCCTCGATCGCAGCCGCCGCGACGAGAATCACCGGGTCCGGAGGCCGACCGAGACGAGTCAGCATGTCGAGCGCAGCTTCAGGTCGGCCTTCCTCGAGCTCGATGGCTGCAGAGAGGATCAGGATCGCCTGGCGTTGTTGCGCGTTACCGGACGCGCGAGCCTGAGCCAACCAGAGTCTGGCGTTGTTCGTGTCGCCGCTGTCGATCAACAGTTGCGTGCCGGTCATGAGGTAATCGGCCTTGGCAGCGCCAACGCTGGCCGCGACCAGATCGGCGTACAGTTGCAACGCGCCGCCGATATCGTCCGCACGGACGAAATCCTCGGCCCGCTGACGTGTCTGCTGGTCGGGCGTCAGAAGCGTGGGCCCAACGGCTGTACAGCCCGACATGAAGATCAGGCCCGCTGCGGCCGCCGTTATGTAGAATTGTCTCAGCATCGTTCGCGATTGTGTATTCAGCTTTCGTCCAGGCAGCATAAACTCATGAGCGCAACATCCTCCGGAACACTTTATGTGGTTGGCACGCCGATCGGGAACTTAGGGGATCTGAGTGCGCGCGCCCGCAGCGTCCTGGGGGCCGTAGATCTAATAGCCGCTGAGGATACTCGGCGAACTCGGCGATTGCTATCGAGTATCGAGCTAAACGCGACACTAATGGCCTACCACGAGCACAACGAACAACAACGGACGCCGGTGCTGATCGGTCGGCTACAACAGGGCGACTCCGTGGCTTTGGTCAGCGATGCCGGTATGCCGTCGATCAGCGACCCGGGGCTGCGACTCGTCCGGGCGGCCCTGGCCGAGAAGCTGCCGGTCGTGAGCGTGCCTGGGCCCACTGCGGTGATAGCCGCGCTGACTATCTGCGGCCTCGCGACGGACCGTTTCGTCTTCGAGGGTTTTCTGCCACGTCGCAGCGGCCCCAGACGCCAACGCGTCGAAGCGCTGCTGAGCGAATCCCGGACCATGGTTTTCTATGAGGCCGTCCACCGGATCGCAGCAACGCTCGAGACGCTGGCAGGGCTGTTCGGCCCGGACCGTCCCGCCGCGATCGCGCGGGAGCTGACCAAGCTCCATGAGCGTGTTTATACCGGCACACTAGCCGGGCTCAAAAGCCAGCTCGGTAATGAGATTCCGCTGAAGGGCGAGTTCGTGCTGCTCGTCGCCGGCAGCGCCGCCGTCCGTTCGGCGAGCACTGCCGAGGCGCAGCGAATCTTTGCCATCTTGAGCAACGAGTTGTCGGCGAAGGCAGCCGTCGCTCTGACAGCTAAGATCACGGGCCTCAGCCGCAACGACGTCTACCAGCTGACACGGCTGCCCGATTGAACGCAGCGCTTCGCGGCCAGACGGCCGCTTCTACAACGGCGACGCTTTAGGTAGTAACCTTGCTGTTGGGAGTCGGCCGGGCAGTCGCTGGGATATTCCTGGAGGAAAGTCCGGGCTCCATGGGCAGGGTGCCAGGTAACTCCTGGGGGGCGTGAGCCTACGGCTAGTGCCACAGAAAATATACCGCCGGACGTACAGTTCGGTAAGGGTGAAATGGTGCGGTAAGAGCGCACCGCGCACGTGGTAACGCGTTGCGGCAGGGTAAACCCCACCCGGAGCAAGACCAAATAGGGGAGCGTTTTAGTGTGCCCGCACGAGCTCCCGGGTAGGTCGCTAGAGGTGTGCGGTGACGCACATTCGAGATGAATGACTGCTCTCGACAGAACCCGGCTTACAGGCCGGCTCCCGCTTCGAGTCGTGTCGCTCGCTGAGTGTCGGCGCGAAATTCTGCAAGTGAGTCAAATCTACCCTCATAACCGACTGATTTTTTGGCGAGGAGATTCTTGCCAAATTTGTCCGCCGCGTCGCTAACCTACTGGCAAACAAAAAAATATCGGCTTCCTCGGTTGACAGTTACCGGTCGGTCTTCTTATAGTGGGCTGAAGTGGAGAGAAGTGGGGAAAAATGCAACGGGTATGTTCCGCGGCGCTTCCAAAGTTACCCTGGATTCGAAAGGGCGGCTGGCGATTCCGAGTCGATATCGGGAACGCCTCAACAGCCGTTGCGAAGGGCACCTGGTCGTCACCGTCGATAGGGATCATTGCCTTCTCATTTACCCCCTACCCGACTGGGAGGAAATTCAGCGCAAGCTGGATCGTCTGCCGTCCTTTAACAAATTGGCGCGGGAGACCCAGCGCCTCATGGTGGGTTATGCCACCGACCTCGAGTTGGACGGTCACGGTCGCATCCTGTTGTCCCAAGCTCTGTGCGAATTCGCAGACCTGGATAAACAAACCATGCTGATCGGTCAGGGTAACAAATTCGAGCTATGGGACGAAGAACGTTGGAATCAGCGCCGGGATAAATGGCGGTCAAGCGATGATCTCGACGACGAGGACTTGCCTCCTGAACTCGAATCGCTATCGCTCTGAGCGCCGCACAGTTGACAGACATGACCGATCACCAGCCGGTTCTGGTGAATGAGGCGCTAGAAGGTCTGGCGATAGTAAGAGACGGTTGGTATGTCGATGGAACCTATGGCCGCGGCGGGCATAGCGCAGAGATACTCACGCAACTCGGGGAGCACGGACGATTGTTCGCTCTGGATAAAGATCCTGAAGCTGTGGCACACGGCCGCGCTCGCTTCGCCGCGGAGCCCCGCTTCGCGATCGAGCACGGTAGCTTCGAATTCATCGATCGTTATGCGAACGCGTGGTTGCAGGGGAATGCCCTGGCGGGTGTGCTGCTCGACCTCGGCGTTTCGTCGCCGCAGCTCGACACAGCCGCACGGGGTTTCAGCATCATTCATGATGGCCCTTTAGACATGCGCATGGATCCGACTCGAGGCGAGACGGCAGCGGAGTGGCTGCAGCGCGTGGAGGAAAATGAGCTGCGGCGCGCTCTCTACCGCCTCGGCGAGGAGCCACGCGCACCCCAGATCGCAGCGGCCATCGTCAAAGCTCGGGCGATCGCACCCATCACCAGAACGCAGCAGCTCGCCGAACTCGTGGCACAGAGTTCAGGTTATAGACGCAGCCGCGTCCATCCGGCGACTCGCGTGTTTCAGGCCATCAGGATCCAGATTAACGCCGAACTCGCGGCTTTGGAGCGCGCGCTGAAACGGTGCGTGGAACTGCTGACCACAGGCGGCAGACTATGCGTGATCAGCTTTCACTCCTTGGAAGATCGGATCGTCAAACGCTTTATCGCGCGTGAGGCGAAGGGTGACCCCGCCTACGCAGGTTTGCCGGAGATGCCGCCGCTCGCGCGACCGCGCCTGCGCCGAATCGGTCGTCTGATTCGTCCGTCGGCGGCCGAAGTCTCAAACAATCCACGGGCGCGCAGCGCGCGTCTGCGAGTCGCCGAGCGGCTTGAAGTCTTCGCCACGTGACAAGCCAACAGCTTCAACTAGGCCTGTGTGTGCCGTTGGCGGCGGCCGTCGTGATCTCAGGAGTGTGGGTCGTTACGACCAAGCACCAGGCTCGGCAGCTGTTCGGCGAACTGGAGGCGCTCAATAGAGAACGGGATCGACTGCAGGTCGACTGGGGTCGCCTGCAGATCGAAGAGAGCACCTGGGGGACACACTCGCGAGTCGAGACACTCTCCAGAGACCGCTTGTCCCTGGATCGGCCGACACCGGAGCAGATTGTCGTGGTCGCGGCACCAGGCCCATGAGCAGGCACCGCAAATCCTACATCGTCGTCTGGAGCCGCTGGCGAAGCACCGCGTTGCTCGGCGTCTTTATTCTGGCCGGCTTGATGCTGGAGGCACGGGTCCTTTATCTGCAGATAATGGAAAAGGAATTTCTCGAAGCTCAGGGTGACGATCGGCATCTAAGAACCGTACAGATCTCTGCCCACCGCGGGCCGATCACCGATCGCTACGGTGAGCCGTTGGCGGTCAGTACACCGGTAGACAGCATCTGGGCCGCTCCGCGGGAGCTGATGCCGGCCCTCGAGCGGTTAGGCGAGCTGGCCGAGGTGCTGGAACTGGACCTTGACTGGATCGCCCGGCGGATCACGAGCAATCTCGATCGCGAGTTCGTCTATCTGCGACGTCATCTGCGCCCCGACCATGCCGCCCGGGTTTTGCAATTGGGCCTGCCGGGTGTCAGCGCGCTCAGGGAATATCGCCGCTATTACCCGGCCGGTGAGGTAGCCGGTCACCTGATCGGCTTCACCGATATCGATGATCGCGGCCAGGAAGGACTTGAACTCGCCTACGACTACTGGCTTAGCGGTGAGATCGGTGCCAAACGAGTCCTCCAGGATCGGCTCGGCCGAGTCATCGAAGACGTCGAGCTGATCCGTACGGCGCAGCCCGGCCGAACCTTGAGGACCAGCATCGATCTGCGCATCCAATATCTTGCGTACCGGGAGTTAAAGCAGGCTGTAGCCGAGAACCACGCGCTCTCCGGTTCGGTCGTCATCTTGGACGTGACCACCGGCGAGGTGCTGGCGATGGTCAACCAACCCGGTTACAACCCGAATGACCGGGCCCAGCTTGAGGCTGCCCGCTACCGCAATCGGGCGGTAACGGACATATTCGAACCGGGCTCGAGTTTCAAGCCGTTCATCGTTGCGGCTGCGCTCGAATCCGGTCGCTACGAACCGAGTTCGATCATCGACACGACGCCGGGATATCTGCGCGTCGGCGGTAAGATTCTGACGCAGGACAACAACAACCTCGGCAAGATCGATATCACCACGATGCTCGCCAAGTCGAGCAGCGTTGGCGCGGCAAAGCTCGGCCTGGAGCTCGAACGGGAGCAGCTCTGGGCGGTCCTGTCGAACTTCGGCATCGGCCGCTTGACCGACAGTGGATTTCCGGGCGAGTCCGCCGGCGTGCTCAACGATCCGCGATACTGGCGACCGGTCGGGCAGGCGACACTGGCGTACGGCTATGGCCTGTCGGTCACGGCGCTGCAGCTTGCCCAGGCCTACAGCGTGATCGCCGCCGACGGCATCCGCCGGCCCATCTCGCTGCTCGCGCAGGATGACCGCACGGCGGGTCAACGGGTCGTGTCGGTGGATACGGCGCGCGCGCTGCGAGCCATGCTCGAGATCGTGGTTTCTCCGGCGGGCACCGGGCAACGTGCCTCGATCGTAAACTTTCGCGTGGCCGGCAAGACTGGCACCGCGAAGAAATTCAGCCTCGGTGGATATGCAGACGATCGCTATCTCGCGGTCTTTGCCGGGCTGGTTCCGGCCAGTGATCCGAAGCTCGTCGCCGTGGTTGTGATCGACGAACCCCAGGGCCAGGATTATTCGGGTGGCGAAGTAGCCGCGCCGGTATTTGCGCGGATCCTGTCGGGCGTCTTGCGCCTGTTGGCGATTCCGCCCGACGCATTGCTAACGCCGCCACTGATGATCATGGCCCAGGCGGAGGTTGCTCCATGATGGCGGCCCTGGCGACAGCGGCGATGACGCTGGGGGAGTTGTTCGGTTCGGCCGCCGGAGACCTGGGTGGCGTCCAAGTTCAGGATCTGGTGCTCGACAGTCGGCAGGCCGGGCCCGGCGCCGCCTTTCTCGCAGTGCCGGGTACGCAGAGTCACGGCTTGGATTACCTCGACGACGCACTTGCTCGTGGTGCGGTGGTGGTCGTTTATGAGCCCTCGGCAGACCATCAGGAAGTGGCCGCACCGAGCATTGCCGTTCCCGGACTCAAGGCACGACTCGGCGCTCTCGCACGGGTCTTTTTCGCCTACGAGGCCGAGCCGCCGACACTGGCCGGGGTCACCGGTACGAACGGCAAGAGTACGGTGGCGCATCTGCTCGCCGAGGCGCAAACGCTTCACGGTACGCCATGCGGCTACCTCGGCACGCTGGGTCAGGGTGTCCCACCGCACGTTGTCGCGCAATCCCTGACGACGCCCGATTGTTTGACGCTACACAGAACGCTGCACTCCATGTCGGTGAGCCATGCAGCGATCGAGGTCTCATCGCATGCGCTGGCCCAGGACCGAATCGCCGGACTGGAGTTCGGTACCGCCGTCTTTACCAATTTGTCCCGCGATCACCTCGACTACCACGGTGATCTTGCGAGTTACAGAGATGCCAAAGCGCGCTTGTTTAATTTACCGACTCTGCAACACGCGGTGCTTTTTGCCGACGATCCATTCAGCCCGGTTCTGGCACGGCAGCTCGACGCAGCGGTGACACGATTTGACGTGAGTCTGCAACAAGACGCCGATATTCGTGGCCGCCTGGTCAACGCCGACTGGCACGGGATCAAACTTGAGGTGCGGGGTCCTGGAGGGTCGGGCGTGATTCGGTCCTCGCTGGTCGGCGATTTCAACGCCGAGAATCTATTGCTGGCGCTGGGGGCATTGATGGCCTGGGATGTGTCGCTGGCGGACGCTTGTGAATTGCTGGGCAAATGCTCGAGTCTCGCCGGCCGCATGCAGGTATTCGGCGGTGATCACGGCAAGCCGCGGGTCGTCGTCGATTTCGCCCACACGCCAGCCGCTCTGGCAAGCGTACTTGAGAATCTGCGTCGACTGACTAGCGCCGAGCTGTGGTGCGTGTTCGGTTGTGGCGGACAGCGAGACTCGGGTAAGCGAGCTGCCATGGGCACGGCGGCCGCGCGACTCGCGGAGCACATCGTACTGACCGATGACAATCCTCGGGACGAGGATCCGGGCGTGATTGTCGCTGACATTCGCGCCGGGATGGCTGCGCATCCCGATGTCTGGATCGAGCACGATCGGCGCAGAGCGATTACCGATGCTATCAACCAGGCTCACGCGGACGATGTGGTGCTGGTGGCGGGGAAGGGCCACGAAGAGTCGCAATGGGTCGCTGGCGAGCAACGGAAATTCAGCGACCGCGCCGTCGTCGAAGAGGCGTTGGGAGAACGAGCGTGATGTCCCGGACGTTAGCGGCAGTCGCGGAGAAGCTTCAAGTCAACCTGATCGGCGAGGATGCCAGCTTCGGCCCGATCAGTATCGACAGCCGCAGCCTGAACGGCGGCGCATTGTTCGTCGCGATCGAAGGCAAGAATTTCGACGGTAACGATTTTGTCGCGGATGCCCGCTCCCGGGGTGCTGTGGGTGCGCTCGTATCTCGCCGCGCGAAGGTCCCTCTGCCGCAAATTAAGGTTGCCGATACCCGCATTGCATTCGGGCAGATGGCGCGTGCTTGGAGAGAAAACGTCCCGATACCAGTCGTGGCCGTGACCGGTAGTAACGGCAAGACCACGGTCAAGGATCTCATCGCGAACATTCTAAGGTGTCAGCGCAATGTCTGTGTAACCGAGGGCAATCTGAACAACGACATCGGCGTGCCGTTAACACTGATGGCGTTGGACGAGACGCACGACGCGATGGTAGTCGAGTTGGGTGCCAATCACTTAGGCGAGATTGACTATCTGAGCAGTCTTGTGCAGCCGACGGTTGGCGTGATCACGAATGCTTACGCCGCACATCTGGAAGGGTTTGGTTCGGTCGCAGGTGTCGCTGCGGCGAAAGGTGAGCTGCTCGATCACTTACCTCGCGCCGGAACCGCGGTAATCAGCGCTGATGATGAATTCTGCGAGGATTGGCGGGCGCGTAGCCGAGCTGAGACCGTCCTGACTTTTGGACTTGCCGCCGGCGCCGACTGTACCGTGAGCGGAGAGATTGTCGCTGAGACCGCCGCTTGCCAGTTTACGATGCAGCTTCCAGAAGGCGAGCGCGTGGACATTGATCTGCCCCTCGCCGGTCGGCACAACGTGCTGAACGCACTGGCGGCTGCGGCGGCCGCACACGCACTCGGGACAGTGCCCGAAGACATTATTCACGGACTCAATAGCGCCCACGCCGTTCACGGTCGCCTGCACGTCGTATGGCGGCGCGACGGCGCGGCCATTATCGACGACAGTTACAACGCCAATCCGGCCTCGGTTCGTGCCGCACTGGATTACCTCGCGCAAGCGAGTGGTACGCGAGTCCTGGTACTGGGCGATATGGCAGAGCTCGGAGATTCGGCGGAGGCGCTCCACCGCGAGATCGGGCAGTACGCGACCGGTCGTTGTGACGTACTGCTGACGGTCGGGCCGCTGAGCCGGCAGGCTGCTGACGCGTTCGGTAATGCGGGCCGGTCGTTTGCAGATACCGCGTCGCTGGGCAAAGCAGCCGAAGCCATGCTGGCGGAAGACGTGACACTCCTCGTTAAGGGTTCCCGGATCATGGGTCTGGATCAGCTCGTGAGTTTGCTCACAAGCGACGGCATGGCCGGCGCGGAGACGCCATGCTGATCTATCTCGCCGAGTATCTGACACGCTTTCATTCGGGCTTTAATGTCTTTGGTTACTTGACGCTGCGCGCGATTCTCAGCGCGCTTACCGCGTTGGTGCTGTCGTTCGCTTTGGGCCCCGCCGTGATCCAGCGACTCTCTCTACGACGTATCGGTCAATCAGTGCGGCAACTCGGGCCTGAGACTCATCTACCTAAAGCCGGCACGCCAACGATGGGAGGGGCGTTGATATTGCTTGCCATCGTCGTGAGCACATTGCTCTGGAGCGACCTGAGCAATCGCTTCATCTGGATAGTCCTGATCGTGACGCTGGCCTTCGGTGCCATCGGTTTTCTGGACGACTACTTGAAGGTCATTGTCGGCGACTCCAAAGGCCTGCGTCCGTCCAGAAAGTTCTTCTGGCAGTCGGTGGTCGGGATAGGCGGGGCACTGGTGCTGTACCTGACTGCGGACAATCCCGCTGTCGAAAGGGCGCTCCTGATTCCCTATTTCAAAGACACGATGATACCGATGAGTATCTTCGTTTACGTTCCATTTACCTATCTGGTCATCGTCGGCTCATCCAACGCCGTGAATCTTACCGACGGTCTGGATGGGCTAGCGATCATGCCGACGGTACTGGTTGGCAGTGCTTTAGGTATTTTCGCCTACGCCGCAGGCAATGTGGTGTTCTCAGGTTATCTTGGTATTCCGTACGTTGCGGGGTCCGGAGAGATGTTGGTTTTCTGTGCGGCCCTGGCTGGCGCCGGCCTGGGCTTCTTGTGGTTCAACACCTATCCCGCGCAGGTCTTTATGGGGGACATCGGGGCGTTAGCGCTCGGTGCAGCCCTGGGCCTCGTGGCTGTGGTGGTGAGGCAAGAACTGGTGTTGTTCATTATGGGCGGTGTATTCGTCGTCGAAACCGTCTCGGTCATTATCCAGGTTGCCTCCTACAAGATGACAGGCCGGCGTGTTTTTCGCATGGCCCCGTTGCACCATCACTTCGAGCTCAAAGGCTGGGCCGAACCCAAAGTGATAGTGCGTTTTTGGATCATTACGGTGATTCTGGTTCTAATTGGATTGGCAAGTCTGAAAATTAGATGACAAGTAGTGTTAGCCGGATCGTCACACAATACGATGAGAGCGCAGTGAGCACTGCCGCGCAGGACAGCGGGACTCTGGTGGTGGGACTCGGTGTCACGGGTCTCGCTACGGCACGGTATCTCGCTGCGCAGGGCGTCGACGTCACGGTGATCGACAGCCGTCGGGCACCGCCCGGCCTCGCCGAGTTGCGGCAGACTCATCCCGAGATACCCGTGATTATCGAGAGTGAGGATCCGCGTTGGCTCGAGGGTGTCGGCCAGGTTGTGTTGTCACCGGGGCTCGGGCTCGATACACCGATTGCACGCCACGCCAGAAAAGCAGGAATTCCTCTGCTTGGCGATATTGAGTTGTTCGCGCGCGCAGCGAAAGCACCGGTGCTGGCGGTAACGGGATCCAATGGCAAAAGCACGGTCGTGACGCTGCTCGAGCGCATGTTGGCAGCGACGGGGCTCGATGTCGCCGCGGGCGGCAACCTGGGCCCGCCGGCGCTGCAGCTGTTAGAGCAGCCCGCCGCCACCTATCTGCTGGAGATATCGAGTTTTCAACTGGAGACTACCGAGGGCCTGAAACCGCTGGCCGCTGCCGTGCTCAATGTTTCCCCGGATCATCTGGATCGGCATGGGAGCCTTGCGGAGTACGCGGAATTGAAGTCGAAGCTGTTGCGCGCCGCGAATACGGCGGTGTTCAATTGGGATGATCCGCTGGTTCGGACGATGGGCCTAGAACATCCGCGGGCGATTCCCTTTTCGCTGCGCGAGAGTCCCGATAACGGTTACGGCATTATTCAACATCAGGGTGAACGCTGGCTTGCGCGGCAGCGGCAACCGTTGTTGCCTGTGGCTGCCATGCGTCTGCGGGGCTCGCACAATGAAGCCAACGCTCTAGCCGCGCTGGCGCTCAGCGCGGAGCTTGAGCGCGATCTCGCACCCCAGCTGGAGGCCTTGGAGCAGTTCGCAGGGTTACCGCATCGCTGCCAGTGGATTGGGGAGAAAGACGGCGTCACTTTTATAAACGATTCCAAGGGCACCAACGTTGCCGCTAGTGTAGCCGCGCTCGAAGGTCTTAAGGGTCCGTTTGTGCTGATCGCGGGCGGTCAGAGTAAAGGCGCCGACTTTAGCGCGCTCGCCGCTAGCGCGCGCGGAAAACTGATCGCTGCGGTGCTAATAGGCGAGGATGCGGCACAACTCGAAGCGGCGTTATCGAACAGCTGTCCGACTAGGGTCGCGGCGGACCTTGCTGCCGCGGTCAATCTCGCCTGGGCGTTCGCGACCAGCGGCACAACGATACTGCTGTCACCCGCATGCGCGAGCCTGGACATGTTTAGAGACTACGCACACAGGGGCGAGACCTATGTCGCTGCTGTGCAGGAATTGTTGCAATGAGCCAGCATCTGCAAGTTCGCGGCTTCAATCTGGACGGGCCGTCGCTGGCGGCCATTATTGCGCTCATGGTGTTAGGTGCAGTCATGGTGAGTTCTGCGTCGATTTCGCTCGCGGACCAGGAGATCGGCGAACCGCTGTTCTTTCTGCTGCGGCAACTCGGCGCCCTCCTCATCGGTTGTCTCGTCGCGTTGGCCGCGATGCTGATTCCTACGGAGGTTTGGTTTCGGCTCAACTGGCTGTTGTTGTTGGGCAGCATGGCGCTACTCATATCAGTGCTTCTGCCGGGACTCGGTCACACGGTGAATGGCAGCACGCGCTGGTTGGATTTCGGGCTGCTGACGTTGCAACCGTCCGAACCTGCCCGCATGTGTCTGATTCTCTATCTCGCAAGCTATGTCGTTCGCCATCAACGGGAACTTGGCGCGAGTTTCCTGGGTTTCTTGAAGCCGATGCTGATTGTCACGTTGGCGTGCGCGTTGCTGTTGGCGGAACCAGACTTTGGTGCTGCGGTGGTGTTAACCGTGACAAGCATGGGTCTGCTATTTATCGGTGGCGCGAGACTGCGGGACTTCGTGTTGTCATTCTTCGTGGCGTTGGTTGCGTTATCGGTGCTCGCGCTCTCGTCCAGTTACCGAATGCAACGTCTGACGACCTTCTTGGACCCATGGGCCGATCCTTATGCGAGCGGCTTCCAGCTGACGCAATCGCTGATCGCCGTCGGCCGAGGCAACTGGTTCGGCGTCGGTCTCGGCGAGAGTGTGCAGAAACTTTTTTATCTGCCGGAGGCTCATACTGACTTCGTATTCGCGGTCTTGGCCGAAGAGCTTGGCTTCGTCGGCGTGACGCTGGTCGTGTTCTTGTTCGGTGTGATCGTGTTGAGAGCCGTTGCGCTGGGCCCCAAAGCGGCTGCGTTGGGTATGCCGTTTCACGGCCTCGTTAGTACGGGAATTGCGCTGACACTCGGACTGCAAGCGTTCATCAATATGGGAGTCAACACGGGTCTGCTGCCTACCAAGGGGCTGACGTTGCCGTTGATCAGCTATGGTCGCACGAGTGCGGTTATCACGCTGCTGTCGTTAGGTTTGCTGATACGTATTCACCACGAGGTCCAGCTGGCCGTCCGGCAGGCCGAGACTCGACCACACAGGAAACAGCAGCGGTGAGTCGCGGCCCGATCATGATTCTCGCCGGCGGGACGGGCGGCCACGTCTTTCCAGGACTTGCGGTTGCGAGGGTTCTTCGCGAGCGTGCCAGCACCGTTATCTGGATGGGTACGCGTCAGGGGCTTGAGGCGCGCCTCGTACCGGAAGCCGGCATCGAGATGGAATGGATTTCGGTTGCGGCCTTACGCGGGCGCGGCCCACTGGCCTGGTTAACGGCACCGTTTCGGCTGCTCCTGGCCCTCCTCCAGGCGCTCTCGGCGTTGCGCCGCCGCCGGCCGGTTGCAGTGCTCGGCTTGGGGGGCTTCGTCTCAGGTCCCGGCGGGCTTGCCGCATGGCTAACCCGCAGACCGTTACTGATTCACGAGCAAAATGCCGTTGCGGGTACGACCAATCGTATTCTGGCGCGCTTCGCGCAGCGAGTCTTCAGCGCGTTTCCACACAGTTTTCCGGCGAGCGTCGATGCCGAACTCATCGGTAACCCGGTGCGGCACTCGATTCTGGCGCTGCCCATCCCGGCGGAGCGCTTCGCATCTCGAGTGGGACCTGACAGGGTGCTGCGAGTGCTGGTCCTCGGTGGCAGCCAGGGCGCCCGAGTTCTGAATCAGCAGGTTCCGGCTGCATTGGCTCGGCTGCCACGCGAACTTGCGTTGACAGTCTGGCATCAAGCGGGCTTAGGTCTAGATGACGCCCAAGCGGCGTATTCCCGAACGTCTCTCGAGCCCAGACTCGATGCGTTCATCGAGGATATGGCCGCGGCCTATGGCTGGGCAGATCTGGTAATTTGTCGTGCCGGGGCGCTGACCGTGGCCGAACTGGCCGCAGCGGGGGTCGGCGCCGTCCTGATTCCGTTGCCTCGCGCCATCAATGACCACCAGCTTAAGAACGCGATGAGCTTCGCCTCGCAAGGCGCGGGCGTTGTGATTCCGGAAAGAGAGCTCGATTCGGCGCGCCTGGCCGACGAGCTCGCCACATTCTTGGCCGATCACGGGGCGCTGTTGCGCCTGGCGGAACACGCCCGCGCTCAGGCGAAGCCGCGTGCCGCAGAGATTCTGGCGGATGCCTGCCTGGAGCTAGCGGAGGCGCGCCCATGAGCAACCGCATGGGCCGAACTCAGCGAATTCATTTCGTCGGCATCGGTGGCGTCGGCATGAGCGGGATCGCCGAGGTTTTGCTTAACCTCGGTTATCAGGTCCAGGGTTCGGATCTGATCAGCAATGCCGTGACCGAACGGCTCGTAGCGCTGGGCGGCCGTGTCTTCCAGGGCCACGATGCCGACAACCTGTGCGATGTGGATGTGGTTGTCGTCTCCAGCGCGATTTCGGCGACTAACGCGGAGGTTACCGAAGCGCAGCGGCGACGGATTCCGGTCGTGCAGCGGGCCGAGATGCTGGCGGAGCTGATGCGCTTCCGTTACGGCATCGCGGTGGCCGGGTCGCACGGCAAGACGACCACCACCAGTCTCGTCGCCTGTGTACTCGCGGAGGGCGGCAAGGACCCGACCTTTGTGATCGGTGGGCGGCTCGCCAGTGCTGATGCCAACGCCAAACTGGGCTCCGGTCGATATCTTGTCGCCGAAGCCGATGAGAGCGACGCGTCCTTCCTGCACCTGCAGCCGATGATCGCCGTGGTGACCAACATCGATGCTGAACATCTGACGGCCTACGGCGGCGAACTCGGGCGCTTGAAGCAAGGTTTTACAGATTTTCTCCATAACCTGCCGTTCTACGGCCTCGCGGTGATGTGCTGTGACGACGCGAATACGCTCGAGCTGATACCCGGGCTAGGCAGGCGGGTCGTCACCTTCGGTTTTTCGGCGAGTGCGGATATTCAGGCGCGCAATGCCCGGACAGCAGGATTAACGACTTCCTTCGAGGTGTACCGAACCGACCGTGAGCCTCTGCGGCTGACTCTCAATCTGCCGGGCCGGCACAACGTGCTCAATGCCTTGGCGGCTGTCGCAGTCGCTGCGGAGTTGCAGGTGGAAGACCGCGCTATCCAGGCCGCGTTCGCTGAGTTCGCGGGGATCGATCGCCGCTTTCAAGTACTTGGAAGCGTTGTGACGTCGAGTGGCTTGGTGACCTTCGTCGACGACTACGGACATCATCCCACGGAAATCGCTGCGACTCTCGCGGCGGCGCGAGAGACCTGGCCCGATCGCCGCCTGGTCGTGGCGTTCCAGCCCCATCGCTACACCCGTACGCAGGAACTCTTCGAAGATTTCGTGCAGGTGCTGTCATCAGTCGATGTACTTCTTCTGACCGACATCTATCCGGCAGGCGAGGAACCGATCGCCGGTGCCGATGGCCGCTCGTTGGCCCGCGCAGTGCGTACTCGCGGTGCGGTGGAACCGATTTTTTTCGCGCCAGTCGAGACACTAGCTGCGACGCTCGCGGAAGTGATCCGCGCGGACGACGTCGTACTGACATTGGGCGCAGGCAGCATCGGCGCTGTCGCCCGGTCTTTGCCGGACCGCTTGGCGACGCGGGCACCAGTCGGAGTTAAGCAGTGAGCGCGGCTATGAATCTGACTACGCCGACACTTGAGCTGCTGCATAACGAGCGCATGAATCGACATACGTCGTGGCGAGTCGGCGGGCCGGCCGACCTGTTCTTTAAGCCCACTAGCATCGAGTCGCTGCAGGATTTTCTGCAATCGCTTGCGGAGGAAACGCCGCTGTTATGGGTCGGGTTGGGTTCGAACCTACTGGTGCGTGACGGTGGTGTCAGAAGCGCTGTGATCTGTACGTTGAATCTTCCCTCAGCCGTCGAGCGCGTCGATGAGTTGCAGGTACACGTCGGTGCCGGTGTGCCGTGCACGGTATTTGCCAGGCAATGTGTTCGGTGGAAGCTGGGCCCGGCAGCGTTTTTTGCCGGAATTCCTGGGACGGTGGGCGGTGCTCTGGCGATGAACGCGGGCGCTTTCGGCGGAGAGACCTGGGAACACGTTGCACGCGTCGAGACAATCGATCGTGCAGGTGTGCGACGGAGCCGGACTCCGCAGGAGTTTCAAGTGGGCTACCGTTCTGTCAGCGGCGCGGCAGCGGAGTGGTTCCTCGGAGCGAACTTCGCATTCGCTGGGGATCAAGAAGCGGACATGTCGGATATTAAAGCGATGCTGCGCAAACGCGGCGCTGCGCAACCTGTTGGGAAGCTCAGCTGTGGCTCAGTATTTCGCAATCCGCCCGGACAATTCGCAGCTCAGCTAATCGAACAGGCAGGGCTGAAGGGCGCCACTAGCGGAGATGCGATCGTCTCCGAGAAGCATGCCAACTTCATCATTAACCGAGGCTCGGCTACGGCGGCGGATATCGAGTCGCTGATCGAGATCGTGCGGAGGCGTGTTGAAGAGAGTTCTGGTACGAAGTTGCAACTCGAGGTACGCATCGTCGGCGAGACCGCGGCTCGAACCGTGGGGCACGCTGCGGCAGACAGCGACGGAGCGCGCGCGCGATGAAACGCTCGAAGGTTAACCGGCGCAAGACCGTGACGCGACGGCCAGCTCTGACAACAGTCAAGATTAATCTGCGGGCGTTGTTGATACCGCCAGCGATGCTGGCGGCGCTGGTCGGAGTGTTCTTCGCGGCCCAGGCCTTGCTCGACCGCCCGGTAAAACAACTTCAACTTCACGGTGCGTTTCAACGCGTCACGCCGATACAGATCGAAGCGGCGCTGGCGCCGGCACTCGATCGTGGTTTCCTGTCCAGCGATCTGGGCGAGCTGCGGCGACTCGTAACGACCCTGGACTGGGTAGACGAAGTCGCGATAGCACGGGTATGGCCGGATACGCTCGTGGTCCGTGTCGTCGAGCATCAAGCGGCGGCGCGCTGGGGGGAAACGGGTTTGTTGAATACGGACGGCGAACTTTTTACCGATGAATCCCGGTACGAATTCCCCGAACTGCCGCGTCTTGCCGGCCCCCGCGGCGACGAGCGACGGGTGGCGAGCCAATATTCGGCCCTGCGAGGCCGCCTGACCGAGGCCAATCTGGCGTTGGATGCGCTATCCATGGATGAGCGCGGCGCGTGGCAGATGGAACTCGCCGGCGGCCAGGAGATCAGGTTCGGTCGTCGAGATTTGCAGAAACGAGTGGACCGATTCTTTCAAGTCGTCGTGCCGGTGCTGGCGACCGAGATGCAACAGGTCAACTATATCGATCTACGCTACACGAACGGCTTCTCCGTCGGCTGGTCGGATCAGATGGCGCTGCAGGTCGCTGAACTTCGGGAGATCTCGCCGAGTGAGTAAGAAAGGCGATCGCAATCTCATCGTCGGACTCGATATCGGCACATCCAAGGTCGTCACGGTCGTCGGCGAGCTCGCCGCTCAGAACACTGTGGAAATCATCGGCATTGGCTCGCATCCATCCCGCGGGTTGAAGCGAGGCGTCGTCGTCAACATCGAATCCACGGTTCAATCGATTCAACGCTCGGTTGAAGAAGCCGAGCTGATGGCCGGTTGCGAGATTCATACGGTGTACACTGGAATCGCGGGCAGTCACGTGCGCAGCTTGAATTCTCACGGCATCGTCGCGATCCGAGACAAAGAAGTGACTAGCAGTGACGTCGATCGGGTCATCGATGCGGCGCGAGCGGTCGCAATTCCTGCTAACCAGCGAATACTCCATGTGCTGCCTCAGGAATTTCTCATCGATTCCCAAGAGGGAATTCGTGAGCCCGTCGGCATGTCCGGTATTCGTCTCGAAGCGAAAGTACATCTTGTGACCGGTGCGATCAGCGCGGCGCAGAACATCGTCAAATGTGTGCAACGCTGCGGACTGGAAGTGGAAGACATGGTGCTGGAGCAGCTTGCGTCCAGTTATTCGGTACTCACCGAGGATGAGAAGGAACTCGGCATCTGCCTGGTCGATACGGGCGGCGGCACGACCGATATCGCCGTGTTCCGGGGTGGCGCGATTCAGCATACTGCCGTGATTCCGATCGCCGGGGATCAGGTCACCAACGATATTGCGGTCTCTCTGCGCACGCCGACTCAGTATGCGGAGGAGATCAAGATCAAGTACGCATGCGCGCTTTCCCAGCTGGCAAATCCTGACGAGACGATCGAGGTACCGAGCGTGGGCGATCGACCGCCACGACGACTGGCCAGACAAACACTCGCCGAAGTCGTGGAGCCGCGCTATGAGGAACTCTTCTCGCTCGTTCATGATGAACTCACGCGTGCCGGTTTTGCCGAGCTGATTGCGGCCGGCATCGTCCTGACCGGCGGCACCGCGAAAATGGAGGGCGCCGTCGAGCTTGCGGAAGAAATATTTCACGTTCCCGTTCGACTGGGGATCCCGCAGTACGTTGAGGGCCTGGCGGACGTCGTGCGCAACCCGATCTACGCCACGGCGGTGGGTCTCCTGTTGTATGGGAAGGAGGCGGCCGAGGTTCAAGCGGGCGCAGCGGCCGCGAAGGCCGGAGTATTTGGGGGAATTAAGCGAATGAAGGCCTGGTTTCAAGGAAATTTCTGAGCGTCAAGATAAGGAGTCTGGAGATGTTCGAATTAATGGATGGACATTGCGAAACCGCAATCATCAAAGTGATGGGTATTGGTGGTGGTGGTGGGAACGCGGTCGGGTATATGTTGTCATCCGGAATTGAGGGGGTGGACTTTATCTGCGTGAATACGGACGCTCAGGCTCTGAAGAGCGCTCGAGTGAAGACGGGTCTTCAGATTGGCTGCAATATCACCAAGGGGTTGGGGGCGGGCGCCAATCCCGACATCGGCCGGCAAGCCGCGATGGAGGACCGGGATCGTATCGAGGAGGTCGTCACCGGCGCGGACATGTTGTTCATCACGGCCGGGCTCGGGGGTGGCACCGGTACCGGCGCCGCGCCAGTGATCGCGAAGATCGCCAAAGAACTCGGTGTCTTAACGGTTGCTGTGGTGACCAAGCCCTTTCTGATGGAAGGCCGCAAACGTATGCGGGTCGCCGACCAGGGTATTGCGGAGCTCGGCCGTTATGTCGATTCGCTGATTACCATTCCCAATGAGAGGCTTCTGACCGTGCTCGGTCCGGATACCACGCTGCTGGATGCGTTCAGGGCGGCGAACCAGGTACTGCAGGGAGCGGTCCAGGGAATCGCCGAGCTCATTACGCGACCTGGGCTGATCAACGTGGACTTCGCCGACGTGCGGACCGTCATGTCAGAGATGGGTATGGCGATGATTGGGTCCGGCGTGGCCAGCGGTCCCGACCGTGCTCGTGAGGCAGCTGAGGCGGCTCTATCCAGTCCGCTGCTCGAGGACATCAATCTGGCCGGGGCCAACGGCGTCCTGGTCAATGTCACGGCCGGCATGGATCTATCGATCGGGGAATTCCAGGAGGTCGGCGAAACGGTCAAGCAGTTTGCGTCCGACGACGCCACGGTCGTGATCGGCACGGTTGTCGATCCGGACATGAAGGAGGAGATTCGCGTGACGGTTGTAGCCACCGGCCTGGGTCACGGCATGGCGACAGCCGAAGCCCCGGTGAAGGTCGTACCCAAATCCAAGACCGGTGAACCCAACTATGCTGAGCTTGAGAAGCCCGCCATCCAACGGATGAAGGCTGTCGGCGATGGCATGACAGCTGCCAGCAATGAATTCGAGGAGATGCTCGATATCCCAGCCTTTCTACGCCGCCAGGCCGATTAGGTGGAAGGCAGGGTTCGCCCAACGAGGCCCTGTTATCAGGGCTGGTTACTTGCCGGATTTATTCGCGCTGTGGTAGTGTTTTCCGTATTGAAGACACCGAATGCGGGCTCGTCTGAAACGGCTGATCCGGCGGCAAATCTAAGGCTCTGACGTTTTGCGACAACGAACTCTGAAGGAATCCATACGCGCCACCGGTATCGGCCTGCACGGCGGCGAAAAGGTCTATATGACCCTGCGGCCAGCGCCCACCAATGCCGGTATCACGTTCCGCCGCGTCGATCTGGACTCCCCCGTGGCGATTTCGGCCACCGCGCTCAATGTCACGCAAACAACGCTCGGCACGACCTTAGAGCACGACAACGCCAAGGTCGCAACCGTCGAGCATCTGCTGTCGGCGATGGCCGCGCTCGGCATCGACAATGCCTATGTCGACCTGACCGCGGCAGAAGTACCGATTATGGACGGTAGCGCAGCGCCGTTCATTTTCTTGTTGCAGTCTGCCGGCGTTGAAGAACAGTCGGCCAACAAGCGCTTCATCAGAATCCGCAAGCCAGTCAAAGTTACCGACGGAGACAAATGGGCGCAGCTGACACCTTACGACGGTTTCCGCGTTCATTTTGAAATTGATTTCGATCACCCGGTATTACGCAAGCATCGCCAGACGGCGACCTTGGAGTTCTCCACGACTACGTACCTTAAAGAAATCAGCCGGGCGCGAACTTTCGGCTTCCTACGCGATCTTGAGACCCTGAGAGCTCAAGATCTGACGCTCGGGGGAAGTCTCGATAATGCTATCGTCCTGGATGAATACAGAATACTGAACGAGGACGGCTTACGCTTCAGGGACGAATTCGTGCGCCACAAGATTCTTGACGCGGTGGGCGATCTTTATCTCATGGGTTCCTGCTTAATTGGTTCGTTCACCGGCTACAAATCCGGCCACCAACTCAATAACCGTTTGCTGCGAGCGCTGCTCGCGCAGCCCGAATGTTACGAGGAAGTCGTCTTCACTGACGCGCGCCCCTCACCGGTTTCCTATCAACTCGTCCCGGGTTTCGCCGGCTGAGCTGTTTGCGGTAGCACGCGGACACGCAGCCGTTGTGCGCCGAGCTCCTCCGCCCGGTACCGCACCCGCGCAGCCCACACTGAAGAGTCCATCATCAGTACGAGTTCCCCGGCCTCGGTACTATCGGCCGCCACGAGATGGACGGCCTCGTCGATCGGCAAGAGGCCGCGGATTCGCTCGGTGAGACTCTCGCGGCGGCGGGCCTCGGTGGCGAGATCGGCGAGATTACCTGTCATAAGAAGCTCCGCCAGGGACCTCGGACGCTTGGTGGTCAAGATAGTGAGACCGGCGTCAACGTTTAAGAGGCCAGTTCTTGAATGGACGCAAACTTCTGGGCATTCTAGCGACTCGACAAAGCTAAACCGCCCTCAACGGCGGGATGCAACGCCATCGATCTACGGGAGCTGATCGTAGAACAGCGGAGTAACCAAGTGTCATTTTACAGAATACGTTATTATCACGCTGGTGGCACTGTGCGAAGTTCGGGCTACGCTAAGAACAACACTGAACCATCGAAGGAACAACGCGCCAACCCATGGAATTGATTCTTCTATCGAAGCGTCGTGGCCATTTGGGTCACATACAGCTGACTTCTCGGCGAGTCTGGTTAAGTCTCACGGGATTGGCGATACTCGCCGGCGCGGGCGTGTTCTACGGCGGCTTCCAGGCAGCGACCCATTTCGGCATCGTCAGTCCTGTCCGCCAGGTAGCCGCTTGGCGCGCCGATCTGGCTGAGCAGGCAGCCATCCTCGAAGCGACGCAGCGGGACGCTAAGAACAATCTGGACGCCCTGGCACTGCGGTTGGGCCAGATGAATGCACACGTCGTGCGCCTCGACGCTCTGGGTCAACGGCTGACACAGATGGCCGGCTTGGATGACGGCGAGTTCGATTTTGCGGCTAGCCCGCCCCTCGGTGGTCCCGAGGAGCTTGTGTCCGGGGTAGACCTGGACCAGGTGTCTGGGCTGATCTCGGTTTTGAACGGCCTCGATCAGCGACTTGGGGATCGTCAGCAGCAGCTAAGCGTGCTCGAGGATTTTCTACTCAATCGCAAACTGCAAGCCGAGGTTCTTCCGGAAGGCCGACCGGTCTCCGCTGGCTATATTTCCTCCGGCTTCGGCAACCGAACCGACCCGTTTACCGGTCGTGCCGCTTTCCACAAGGGCATCGATTTCGCTGGGCGGGAAGGTGCGGACGTTATCGCCGTGGCCTCCGGCGTGGTGATTTGGTCCGGTGACCGCTACGGTTATGGTCAGATGGTGGAGGTCAATCATGGCAACGGTTATGTGACTCGTTACGCTCACAATTCCGAGAATATGGTCGTGATTGGGGATACGGTGAAGCGCGGTGAAATCATCGGGACGATGGGGGCAACCGGACGAGCGACCGGCCCGAATCTGCACTTTGAGGTGTTGCGTAACGGCAGGGTTGTCGATCCGCTGACCTATATCAATTAAGCTATTCTGCGTCATTCATCGGCATCTACCGGTGCCAAAACCTTCATCTGTCCGT
>SMWC01000050.1 GCA_004357505.1 Gammaproteobacteria bacterium
AAGTTCTGCACGAACTGCGGATCCTGAGATCTGAGGTTCTCCAACAGATTGCCCAACCCATCGCTACCTACTCCGAACAGAAACATGATCAGAATCGCGAGCGCCAGTGCCACCATCAGCAGTCCCTGGGCGCTATCGGTGAGAATATCGGCGTGGGCGCCGCCCAGCGTGACGTAGCCGAGGAGTATTGCCGTGGTAATGGCAAGCGCCCAAACCTTGGACAACCCCAGCATCATCTCAAACATCACGAGCCCGGCCACCAATTGCCCTGCTAGATAGAAAAGGAGTATCAACGAGAAGACCGCGGCGGAAAGTCGCAGGCCCTCGGACTGGTAGCGTTCGCCTAAATATTCTGGAATCGACCGCGCACCGGCCAGGTTACCGTAACGAGTAATGGTACGCTGGGAGATCAGTACCCCAAGGTAAATTCCTACCGGATAGAGAAATGCTATCCACAGCGTCGACAGGCCGTAGCTATAGGTCAGGCCGGGAAGGCCCAGGAAGGTGGCGCCACTCGCAGCCGTAGACGCGAAAGCCAGCGCCAGTACGAATGGGCCGTAGCCGCCGCGCGCGGTCGCGAAATCGTCCGCGCTGGCGACGCGCCGGTTGCCGATAACACCAAGCCCGGCCAGCACGGTCACATAACCGAGCAAAAACAACCACGACCAGGTATAAAGACTCACGCGTACTTTCCTTCAGATGTCATTCCACCCGATCGGACGAATATCGCCTTCGCAGGGCCGAATACCGATTGCGATGATCGACAGAGTATGGAAAACTTCGGTATTAGCGACTATATCGCTTCGCTCATTAGAACAATCAAGCTTGACTGGGCGAATCGGCACATCTCAGCGTCTATATAATATAAGGAGTAGTTACATGGTCAATGCGGCAATCGCCGGACTCGGGTGGTGGGGCAAGACCCTAGTGGAATCCGTATCCGGTGTCAGTGACGACCTCCGCTTCGTCGTAGGCGTAGACCCGTTTGCATCTGATGAGACAAAAGCTTTCACCGACGAACACGGCATGGAGCTTTATACCGAATTCGAGGCGGCCCTTGCTGACCCCAAGGTTGATGCTGTCGTCCTCGCCACGCCACATTCGATGCATACAGACCAGGTCGTCGCGGCCGCCGAGGCGGGCAAACACGTCTTTTGTGAGAAACCGTTTGCTCTGCACAAGGCCGACGCCGAACGCTCAGTAGCGGCGACCCAAAAAGCCGGCGTCACGCTCGGGCTAGACTACAACCGGCGGCTGCATCCTGAAATGACCAAACTGCGTGAACGAATCGATTCCGGCGATCTCGGCACGATTCTGCACATCGAAGCTAATATGACTTTCCCCAATGCGTTGTTCTTGAAGGGCGACGCTTGGCGCGCCTCTCGTGAAGAGGCGCCGTGCGGCGGACTGACGCCGATGGGAATTCATGCCATCGACGGGATGATCGATTTGTGTGGTGAGATCGATGAAGTCTACTGTCAGAGCTTCCGCCGCGCTGTGGAAATCGACGCCGATGACACGACGTCTGTCCTGTTTCGAATGAAGGAAGGCATGTCCGGCTACCTCGGAACCATGACCGCTACCGGCGGTGGCTTTAGCTTCCAGGTCTTTGGCTCCAAAGGCTACGTTCGCCTGGAGGGTATGACGCACATCGCCGGTGCACCATCCGAGGAACGCCGCAAGAAATGTTTTGGCACCTGCATCTTCAAGCCCATCAAGGGTCCCGCTGAAGTCTGGCAAGCCGATGAAGTCGATATCGTCCGGGAAGTTCTAGAGGAGTTCGGCAAGGCGGTGACCAATGGAACCCCATACTTTATCCCACTGGAAGAAATGATACACGGCGTTGCCGTGACGGAAACCATCGTCAAATCTGCCGCATCACATCAGGTAGAGAAAATCGTCTGATTCGCCTTATTCGTCGGACGGGAATCCAACACAACAACCAAACGTACTAGGATAAATTGAAGGAGACAGAATCGTGAGAGTGGGTACACATGGAATGGCGCAGGTAGACTATGAGCAGCGGATGGATATGGACCGCATGCGTGAGTACAGAGTCTCCCGAATTAAACGATACATGGATGAGTTCGATATCGAATGCTTGCTGTTGTTCGAGACAGGAAACAAGCGCTACTCCACGTCGACGGCGGTTGCCTCACCTGAGGTCGACAACATGGGCCGCTACGCAATAATTCCGCGTGACGGCTATCCACACATTTTCGGCTTCGGCTCCGAAGTCGCCGCGGAGAAACTCAACTGTCCGTGGATCAAAGACTACACCTTCCCCGCACACGGCACGATGCATGGTGCATTGCCGATGGCATGGAAGTGCTACGAGGGTCTTCTTAAGGACCTCGACATGGTTCTCGATAACTACAAGATGGACAAGAAGAAGGTCAAGATCGGTATCGACATCGTCGAGTCACAGATCGTCCTGGCAATGATAGAGGGCGGCTACAACATCGCCGATGGTCAGGGCGTCATGCAGTATGCCCGGTCGATCAAGAATGAGGACGAGATTATGTGCCTCAAGCATGGCGCGGCGATCGTCGACGGGGCTTTCCACAAAATCGCCCAGACCATCGCTCCCGGCATCAAGGAAAACGATCTACAGGCCGTTGCCGCTTACGAAATGCATCGACTCGGAGCCCAGTGGGTGCACAACGTCCAAGTGACGTCGGGTAACAGGACCCACCCCCATCCTCACCTGAGCTCGGATCGATTGATCCAACCTGGCGACATGATCTTCATGGATATCGTCATGATGTATAACGGCTACCACACCTGCGTGTACCGCTGTTTCTGCTGCGGCAAGCCCAGTCAGAAGCAAAAGGACATACATCAACGCTGCCTGGATTATCAGCTAGCGGGTATCGACGCCGTGAAGCCGGGCCGTACAAGCGCCGATGTATGTACTGTCTGGCCGGACGCGAAGACCATGGGTGCGGGGTCCGAGCATGAAGTCTTCGGGCTACAGTACGGCCATGGCTTGGGGGTCGGGCTTTGGGAATTCCCTATCATCTCGCGCGCCTACAGCCTGGAGCATCCGGTCGAGATCAAGCCCGGAATGGTTTTCGCTCTGGAGACTTATGCCGGCGTGGGCTATGACGGAGTGCGCTTAGAGGATGAGGTCGTCGTGACGGAGACCGGCGTAGAGGTCATAACGAAGTTCCCGACCGATGAATTGATCGGCTGCGGGATGAACTACTGATCGGAAGCCTCAATTCCGCTCATCTCCATTGACCCGGGCTCTGCCGACTCTTACAGTTTCGGTCGACAGAGTGCGATCTAGACGAGGGAAAGACCGAAATGGCACGGATAAGTTATTTGGCACCGGATGAAATAGACGACTTGGAAGTTCGAGAATGGCTCGAAGAGTCGATTGAAAGAGGACGCCCGGGCCCGGAGAATCAGTCTATTCGGGCGCACCAACCAGACGTGATGCGGGCGTTCACCGTGACACGAAAATTATTGTTTAATAAAAAGACCAACGCAGGTGTCATTGAGACGGAGCTGAAGGAGCTGACACGCTACTACATTGCTCGTAGTCTTAACTGCGAATACTGAAGTAACCAAGGCATCGCCCGTGAGGCGAAGCAGGACCCAACGAACAGGTTAAACGAACTGGAAAACTATCTGCAGTCCGACCGATTCACTCAGCGCGAAAAGGTCGCTTTGCGTTATACCGATGCAGTGCTCTGGAACCCGGATCTGGCGGACGATGCACTCTGGGCCGATCTGCACGCCGAATTCACGGAACCGGAGATAGTCGAGATAGGCTATTGGGCTGGTTTCACGTCCGGTGGACAACGTTGGCTGCACACGCTGCACACTCGGCAAGGCGAGCTGGCAGTCTATATGGAAAAACGAGAAGCTGCCAAGACAGAATCCGCATAGGCCGTTACAGGCCATCGTCGAACTCAGTTCGTCTGTCAAATAATGCGCTTGCCTTACCGGGCCGTGAGGCCTGGTGTCACTACACACACTCGAAGAGCGGGAGAATATGAAGAACTATCACATTGCGAACATTCCCGGAGATGGCGTCGGCAAAGAGGTCGCCAGGGAGGCCGTCAAGATACTCAAGGCCGCGGCCGACAAGTTCGGTTTCGGTATAAGTTTTGACGAGTATGACTGGAGTTGCGACTACTATCTGAAGCACGGCGAGATGGGACCGGAGAACGTACTCGATCTACTGAAGGATACTGACGCGATTTTTCTTGGTTGCATCGGCGACGCCGCCAAGGTGCCGGACCACATCTCCCTGCTCCTGTTGCTCCAGATAAGAAAGGGGTTTGACCAGTACGTCAATCTACGGCCCATTCAGTTGTACCCCGGTGTGGAAACGCCGCTGAGAACAGCCACGCCGGAAACGGTGGACATGATGGTGGTGAGGGAAAACACCGAGGGAGAGTACGCAGCCGTTGGCGGTTTGTTCATGCCCGACACGCCGGAAGGATTTGCCGCCCAAACCGGTATTTTCACCCGCAAGGGCTGTGAGCGGGTCATGCGTTATGCCTTCGAGATCGCCCGTAAGCGAAAAAAACTCGGTGATAAGGACCCGGTTGGCTTGGTGACCAACTGTACGAAGTCCAATGCTTTGAACTACTCCATGGTCTTCTGGGATTCCGTGTTTGGAAAAATTGCCGGCGAATATCCGGATATCAAGACCAACATGGCGCTGGTCGATGCGATAACTATGTGGTTTGTAAAGAATCCGCAATCCTTTGATGTCATCGTGGCATCCAATCTGTTTGGAGATATCATCACGGACTTGGGCTCCATGCTGCAAGGAGGTATGGGGATTGCCGCAGGTGCCAACATCAATCCAGAAAGACGTTTCCCGTCGATGTTCGAACCAATACACGGCTCGGCGCCAAAGTATGAGGGCAAGAACATCGTCAACCCGATAGCGTCGATCGAATCCGCACGCATGATGCTCGATCACATTGGCGAAGAAGATGCCGCCGCGGATGTGCAGAAAGCTGTCAAAAACGTACTGGTCGCGAAGGAAGTCAGAACGAAAGATTTGGGCGGACGCAACTCAACGCCGGAAGTCGGCGACGCGATCGTGAAGGAGTTTCTTGCATTATAAATAGGGGCAGATGATCCGAATGAGTTCTAGAAACTAGGGCTCATATGCCGTTAACTTTCAGATTACAAAAGGGTGACTGATATGCCGTCGAAAAAGAATCATCTGGCCGTCGTCATCGCAACCATGGGCTGTAGCATCACCACGCTAAGCTTTGCGCAGGGTATGGGAATGGGTGGGAACGAACCCGAACGCGAGATCACTAACGTGACGGGCGACCTGTACCGCTTCAGGCAAATCCGGCACATCGGCATGTTTTTGGTGACCACGGATGGCATTATCGTCATTGATCCCACAAACCCGGAGCTCGCCGCCTGGTTGAAAGAGCAACTCGACGAACGCTTCGGTTTGCCGGTCAAATATGTGATCTACAGCCATAGTCACAATGACCACGCAGGCGGTGGCGATGTTTTTGCCGATACGGCTACGTTTATCGGGCATGAAAACATGCGCGAGAACCTGCAACGCCCAGCGGACGATGCGCCGCTGCTGCCGCGCGAGCAACTCTGGGACGCGAACGGCGATGGCATGATCCAGGAATCCGAGGCTGACGGCTCTGCTGTGACTGCGTTCGCGCAACTCGACGTGAATGGCAACGGCTCTCTAACTCGCGCCGAGATATGGGCTGCAAGGTTCGGCGGTCCAACTGTTCGGCCTCCGGATCTCTACTACTCGAATCATGCTGTCATTACTCTCGGCGGAAAAAAAGTTGAATTACATTACACCGGCCGTAATCACACCGACGACATGACGGTCGTGCTGTTTCCGGCCGAGCGGACGATTTACACCGTCGACTTCCTGACACCGAATCGCCCGGCGCGTACGGTACTCGACGGTGGTTACCTACCGGACTGGGTCGAGTCGTTGAGAAGGGTTGAAGCGCTGGACTTCGATATCATCGTGCCGGGCCATGAGTCTCCAGGTACCAAGGCACAGGTGTCGGAACAGGCTCGTTATATGGAGGATCTCTATACAGCCGTCTCGGCGGGCATAGCGGCCGGCAGAAACGAAGAGGAATTGGTCGAAACTATATTGCTCGAGGACTACAGTCACCTCATCGAGTACGAGTACTCGCGCGCAGGGAACGTCGCCGGCGCGTACGAAATGCTAATGTCGACGCCGGGCGAGCACTAGCCCCTCGACACTGAGCCAACCGGGTCTCCAGACTTCTCCTAACGATCGCGTTCGCACTCTTACTGAATTTGCAAAGAAATGAATAATACTAACGTCATAGCTCGAATCAGCGTCGCTCTTTTCGCGGCTTCGATAACACCAATCGTCGCGTTCGCCCACCACTCACGCGCGCATTATGGACAGGATGTCATCGAGATGGACGCTGAAATACTCCAGGTCGATTGGCGCAATCCACATGTCACGTTCACAATGAACGCGATGTCCGCCGCGGGCGAAGAGGCGCTTTGGAAACTCGAGGGCGGCTCCACCTATATGCTCGCCCGCTACACCGGGCTCGGTAAAGAGTTTTTTCATGTTGGCGATCATGTCAGGATCGCGGGCCTGGTCTCCACCGTTCGCCCCAATGAGATGCTGGTAACGAACATGCTGCTGCCCGATGGCAGCGAAGCTGTCATGCTGCCGAACCGCCCAACACGCTGGTCCGATACTGTCGATGGCGCCGACTTATCCCTGCAGACGAATAACTCGGAGCGCAGCCTTTTCCAAGTCTGGAGTATCGATCCCGATGCGCGCGCCGGCGGCAGAAGCGATATCTCGCTGACTGCAGCGGCAGAAGCTTTGCTGGCCGCCTACGACAGAGAGCAAGACGATCCTGCCTTGGCATGCGTCAAGCCCGGCATGCCGTCCACAATGTCCAACCCTCATCCGATGCACTTTGCCGAGGGTAATGATCGAATCACTGTTTACATCCAAGAGAACGACGTCGTTCGAACTATCTATATCGGCGAGAATACGGAAGCTGCCGCGCGCCCGGTAGGTCCGTTAGGCTACTCGGTCGGACACTGGGAAGATAAAACGCTCGTCGTGCGAACGATTAAAATCAACTGGCCTTACTTCGACAGAACCGGCAT
>SMWC01000051.1 GCA_004357505.1 Gammaproteobacteria bacterium
ACTAGTTCCGCTCGATGCGGCGTGCCATGTATGGTTACGATTCATGATATTCGCCTGAACGCCGTTTACATAGGGGTTCACCGGGAATTTAGGTTGCTCGGCCGCCAAGATACTGGCGTCGCTGGCTGTGGAGATGGCATTCTGTAGCTCTCGGACGACGAGAACGCAGCTAGTGTCTAGGGGTATCAGATTACGCGGAGAATCGATGGGACCATTAGTGACGCAGCGCACGCTTTATCCCGCGCTGGAACCCTACGACCACGGCTATCTGCCGCTGGACGGCGAGCATGCGATCTACTACGAGCAGTGCGGCAACCCCGAAGGGAAGCCGGCTGTCTTCGTGCACGGCGGGCCTGGAGGCGGTGGCGACAAGGGCGCGCGGCGGTTTTTCGATCCACGGCGCTATCGAATCATCGTGTTCGATCAGCGCGGCGCGGGGCGCAGCCGTCCGAAAGCGTCGTTAACGGACAATACGACGAATCATCTCGTCGCCGATATGGAGCGCTTACGAGATTTGTTGGGGATTACCCGCTGGCTGGTGTTCGGTGGCTCCTGGGGTAGCACGCTGTCATTGGCTTACGCCCAGGCGCATCCGGATGTGGTCAGCGAGTTGATATTGCGTGGAATCTTTCTGCTGCGTCGGAAGGAACTCACCTGGTTCTATCAACGCGGGGCCAGCGTACTGTTTCCCGACCAATGGGAGCGTTTTCTCGAACCCATCCCGGTCGACGAGCGCGAGGATCTGCTGGGCGCCTATCATCGGCGGCTTATCGGCGATGACGAGGACTCCAAGGTCGCCGCTGCGCGTGCCTGGTCGTACTGGGAAGGCGTGACCAGCCATTTGCTCCCGGATCCTGCGCACACCTTGCCGTTTGAGCAAGCCGATTTCGCAATAGCGCTGGCGCGAATCGAGACGCACTACTTCGTGAATGCGGGATTTTTCGAGCACGAGAGCCAACTACTCAACGGCGTGGATCGGATTCGCCTGATTCCCACCGTGATCGTACAGGGCCGCTATGATGTGGTCTGTCCGATGGAGACTGCCTGGGAACTTGTGACACGCTGGCCGGAGGCGGATTTTCGGCTTGTCGACAATGCCGGCCATTCGGCCTATGAGCCCGGAATCACACACGAACTTATCACCGCAACGGACGGCTTCGTGACGTGAGTAAAATCTTGTTGGTCAACGCTACGCTCGTGAACGAGGGTCGAATTTTCGAGTCGGATATTTTGCTCGACGGCGACCGGATCGCGAGTATCGATACCGGTCTGTCCGCAGGCTCGGCGGACGAGGTGATCGATGTTCAGGGATGCCACGTGCTACCCGGTCTGATCGACGATCAAGTGCATCTGCGGGAACCGGGTCTCACGCACAAAGCGACGATTGCGAGCGAGTCACGCGCCGCCATCTGCGGTGGCGTGACGAGCTTCATGGAGATGCCCAACACCAGCCCGCCGACAACGGACCGCGCGGCGCTCGTGGACAAATATGCTCGCGCCGCCGGTCGTAGTTTCGCGAATTTCGCGTTCTATCTCGGCGCGACGAACGACAACCTCGAAGAGCTACAGCGAGTCACGTCTGCGGATGCTTGTGGCATCAAGATCTTTATGGGCGCGTCTACGGGCAACATGCTTGTGGACGATCACGACGTTCTGGAGAAGATTTTCGCGAATGCCGCATTGCTCGTCGCGACGCACTGTGAGGATTCGCCGACCATCCGGGCTAATGAAGAACGCTTCCGGCAGCGCTTCGGCGAGGATGTGCCTATCAGCGCACATCCTGAGATTCGCTCGGCGGAGGCATGCTACAAGTCCTCGTCATTCGCGGTGGAATTGGCGAAACGCCACGCGACCCGCCTCCACGTCCTGCACCTCACGACCGCGCGGGAGCTGGAACTATTCGACCCAGGCCCGGTCGAGACGAAGCACATCACCGCTGAAGTCTGTGTCCATCATCTGTGGTTTGACGAGTCTCGTTATGCCGATCAGGGCGCCCGCATCAAATGTAATCCCGCCATCAAGACGGCCGAGGATCGGGACGGGCTGATCCGTGGCGTGCAACAGGATCTGATCGATGTCATTGCGACCGATCACGCACCACATACCAGACAGGAGAAAGAGCAAACTTATTTCAAAGCGCCGGCGGGGTTACCTCTGATCCAACATTCCCTGCAGATGCTTCTGCAGCAATACCACGGCGGTGTATTCACGTTGGAGGAGATCGTCACCAAAGTCGCGCATAATCCCGCGCGCCTCTTTCGCGTCGTGGACCGAGGGTTCCTGCGCGAGGGTTACTATGCCGATCTGGTGGTCGTCGATCTGAGCCGGCCGTACGATGTTACGCCGGAGACGCTCCAGTATAAGTGCGGCTGGTCGCCGCTTGAGGGAGTGACATTCAGCTCCAGCATCGTGGTGACCGTCGTCAACGGCGCAGTCGTCTTCAAAGATGGCGTCATCCTCGATGAGCCTCGCGGCCGGGCGCTGGAGTTTCTGGCCGAGTAGGCTCCTGTGTAGAAAAAGGTGGGGGCCAGAGCCGGACATCCTTGACTCCGAATATTACCCAAAACTCCGTTTCGCGCCGGTCGCTATCCCCGGCCCCCGAAATACCTGCCAGCCAGGCCTGCGGTCACTAACGCGTTGGTTAGCCCCGCTTGTGGGCGAATGCGCCTGCCAGTCTCAGCGGTGGCATCACCGACTGCTGCAGATCGAACGCCAGATTTCCCTTGAAGTGACGACTTACCGTCTTCGCGAACGTGTCCATTTCTGACTTAAAGCGAGCGTCTTGTGCTCGGGCTTCAGCAGCCAATCGGGCACCGTCTACGGTGACCTCTTCCATGGCTGCGAGGGGAGCACTGACTAGGCCGAGGGCCAGGACCGCCAGAATGGTCGCAAGGTTCGCCGACGGGGCCGTTGGTCGTGGTCTGTACAACATCATGATCATCCTTGTCTGCCGAAATTCCGGAAAAAAATTGGGGTTGGAATCGGACTCTATGTCGTTACTAATGCAAAGGGCGTGCCAACTTTTTAAATCAATAAAAACAAGCTGTTATATAATTACTATGTCACGGAATACCGTAATATCACGGAATACCGTTGAAAATAATTACGGATTATCGTAAACTTCCTTTATGTTGATAGCCGATCGTTACCAATGGCTGTTCCGGAAGAGCCCGGCGTTGTCGGTGTCCTTGAATCAGGACGGTTACTTTCTCGATGCCAGTGACGCCTGGCTGACTCGTTTCGGTTACAGTCGGGACGAATTAACTGCTCTCCGTCCCCAGGATGTCAGCAGCCCCGAATCGGCGCGGAGTATCGTCGAGGCCTATATGCCGCTGCTGCGCCGCGTTGGACGTCTAACCGACGTGCCCGTCGAGCTGCTGACCAAGACCGGGGACGCGGTAGCGTGCCTGGCGAATGTGGTCGCGGAGCGCGAGGAGGACGGCGGTGACCATGTGCGTACGGTGGCCGTGTACACAGAGCTCGGCGCGGAGACGCACAATGAACAACATTACCGGGATATCTACCGGGACACGCCGGCTATGTTGCATACCGTCGATAGCCGCGGACGCATCGTGTACGTGAGCGATCGCTGGTTGACCAAGCTCGGTTACCGCAGAGAAGAAGTCATCGGTCGCAATATTACCGATTTCATGGCAGATGACTCGCGCAGGAGTCTGGACCAGCGCGCCCTCGTGGACATCATTGCTCAGGGTGAGTTGGACAACGCGCCGCGAAACTATCTGACCAAGGATGGCGAAAAAATCGAAGCGTTGGTGTCGGCGCGGGCCGATCGGGACGAGGACGGTCAAGTCACTACTTTGTATGTGGCCCTGAAAGATGTGACCAAGAGAAACCGTGCCGAAAGACAACTGCGGGCGGCGTTTGAGGAAAATGCGCGCCTGCGCGAAGAATTAGAGCGAGAGCGGGACTACCTCCGGGAGGAAGTTCAGGTGTCGATGAACTTCGGCCGCATCATCGGCGAGAGTCAGGCGCTGAAGAAGATGCTGGCGCGTCTGGAGGCCGTCGCTCAGACTTCGGCCAGCGTGTTGATCCAGGGCGAATCCGGCGTTGGCAAGGAGCTCGTCGCCCACGTTATCCACGCTCGTAGTCCTCGAGCGAACGGCCCGCTGGTCAAGGTCAACTGTGCCTCGATTCCGCACGAATTATTTGAAAGCGAGTTCTTCGGTCATGTGAAGGGAGCGTTTACCGGGGCGTACCGCGATCGGATCGGCCGTTTTCAGCTCGCCGACGGCGGCACCTTGTTTCTCGACGAGATCAGCGAGATTCCAATAGAGCTGCAGGGCAAACTGCTGCGGGTGCTGCAGGAGAGCCAATACGAGCGTGTTGGCGATGATACGACGCTCTCGGTGGATGTCAGAGTCGTCGCCGCAACGAATCGAGACTTGGAAGAACTCGTCGAACAAGGCGGATTTCGCGAGGATCTCTACTATCGGCTTAGCGTGTTCCCGATCGAAGTACCTCCGCTACGCGAGCGTGGTGAGGACATCGTGCAGCTGGCTAGCCACTTCCTGGAGAAGGCGTGCATTGACTTCGGCCACCGGCCACTGACGCTGTCGCGTCAACAGGTGGGTCTGCTAAGCAAGTACGACTGGCCTGGTAACATCAGGGAGCTGAAAAATGTGATCGAGAGAGGGGTAATTTTATCGCAGGGGAAAGTACTTCGACTCGACCTCGCGATGGCGGACATCCTCAGGTCGTCGCGGCTCCGGGAAAGCAAACCGGATCGAGTCCAATCTCAACTTATGACCGAACAAGATCTCGTCGCGCTGCAAAAGGAGAACCTGCTCGCTGCGTTGAGTCTCTCCAATGGGCGAGTCTCGGGACCGGAAGGTGCAGCTCAGCTGATCGGGCTGAAGCCTTCGACCTTCACCGATCGGATGAAAAAGTTGGGCATCGGTAGGAAACGGGAGACTCGCTCGGCGACGGCATGACGTGGGACCGAGCGTCGAGCGCACAGTTACATAAGATTGCGCTGTCGATATCGTGGGGTTGCGATTGATTCCCAGAATTTGGTATAGTTTGTGTCACTAGAACGTTGATTGCTGCTCCAAGTAGCAAAAAAACGTCCCGCGAAAGCGGATCGATGACTGCTACCGACAATTCAAAGAAAAAAGGCTTTTAAATGCCCTATCTGGATCAGCGGTTTGAGGCCGCAATGGCTGCTCTCGTTGGCGAGGGCTCGGCTAAGGATCGACTTACTGCAGCCTACTCAGAACACTTGGAAGACCTGAAGAACGATGAGCTACCAGAAGCCATGCGGACAAGATTCGAAGATCTCCACAAGGCTTTGCATGCGGTGACGCCGATCGGCAGGGAGCCATGCATCAAGGCCACCATCCGCAAGATGTCGACGCGCCAGATTGGCAGCCACGCCAAAACCATCGTTTCACTCTATGCCGAACTGGTTTGCCACGGCGAGCGCACAAAGCTCGTGAGCGACGTTCGCGGCAAGCGTGACAAAGGGCCCAAATTTATCATCCAAGGCGTTAGTCCACTAGCTTAGCCAAGGCTACCCTGGCGGCCGCCGCCGCTCAGACTATCTGCTCAACAAGGGTGACCCGAGGCGGCCCATCCAGGTCGACCAAGTGACTTCAACCGCTGCCCGGCGCGTCTGTCTTCCTCGTGCCGTGATTTGGAGCACAATGACCACCCATGCGTCGGTTGTATGTCTTAATCCTCTGTAGTTATGCAGCCAGCGCGGCTGTTGCGCAGGAACTCCCCGAGCCGCTGCAGCGAATCCTGAGCGGTCATGCGCTTCCCGCTGATAGTCTGAGCCTACTGGTACAGGCCGTCGATGCAGACGTGCCCATCTTGAGCCATTTTCCGCAGGAGCCGCGTAATCCTGCGTCGACGATCAAACTCCTGACTACATGGGTGGCCCTCGATGAACTCGGGCCGACCTACACGTGGCCTACCGAGATCTATTTTCTCGGTGGTTGGGACGGGCAGAGCCTCGATGGCGACCTTGGCCTGAAGGGTTACGGGGATCCTTACCTCGTCACCGAAGAGTTCTGGAAGCTACTGAGTTCGTTGCGTAGAACCGGCCTGGAAGAGATCCGCGGCGATCTTGTCATCGATGCCAGTTATTTTGACGGCAACGGCGGGGATCCGGGCATCTTCGACGGTCAGCCGTTTCGAACCTACAACGTTCTGCCCGATGCGCTACTGGTCAACTTCAAGACAGTGCGATTTCATTTTGTCGAAGACTTTCTGGCTCAGGGCGTGCGCATCAGCGCTGATCCGTGGCTGAGTAACTTGAATATTCGCAATGAACTGCAACTGATCGACGGGCGCTGCCGGGGCTATCAGGCTGGAATCAGTTTCGATCTGCGCGACACTGTGAGCGGCAATACCGCAGTCTTCTCCGGGCAGTTTCCCGCCGCCTGCAGCCCTTATACGCTAACCCGCAGCGTGTTGCAGCACGATACTTATGTCCACGGCGTGTTCGTGACGCTGTGGCAGCAACTCGGCGGGCAGATCCACGGCGGCCTACGGCGTGACGTGATTCGCGACGACGCGGAGCCTGCGCTGACCTGGCACTCACGGCCGTTGGCCGAGGTGATCCGTAGCATCAATAAGTTCAGTAACAATGTCATGGCGCGACAGCTGTTGTATACGATGGCTGCTGAAAGTTTGGGGCCACCGGGGACCGAAGCAGGTGGTGTCGATGTCATCAAAACGTACCTGCAACAGCAAGACCTGAATCCGGGGTCGTTGGTCCTCGATAACGGGGCCGGGTTATCGCGCCGGACTCGTATCTCGGCGGCATTGCTCGCCGATGTCCTGTTGTTGGCGGTTCGAAGTCCTCACAGTCCGGAATACCTGGCTTCTCTGTCGCTCGGCGGTTTGGACGGCACGACGCAGGGGCGGTTCGGCGCCGCCGCGGTGCAAGGCAACCTGCACGTCAAGACCGGGCAACTCGATCACGTCTCGGCGCTGGCGGGTTACGTGCACGCTGCCAGCGGCAAAACCTACGTGGTTGTTGCGATGTTGAATGCGCCCGAGGTACACAGAGGTCCCGGCAAGGAGTTTCAGGACGCGTTGGTCCGCTGGGTGTACGCCCGGTTGTAACCCGGACGGCGCGTCGACGTGCCTGCGTCGCAGATCTGCAGACAGAATTTTTCTATAATCGGTCGCTAGTAGGGTGACTATTCCCGTAGGCAACAGGGGCGATTGCGTGACGAACCCGAGAGTCGTTCTGGCCGTTCTGCTGGCGTGCGGGCCCAACGACGCGTGGGTACAGACGGCGAGCGATCAGCAAGGCGAGATAGACTCCGCGTATCTCGTGGCGGACGAACCAGCCCAACTCAAAATCTCCGAGTTAGAATCGGCGCTTGGGAGCACGCGTGAGGAGCTGACGCGAAGCCAGGCCGAGAATCTGGCGGCGAACGAACTCGCCCAGGTCAGGATCTCCGAGTTAGAATCTGCGTTTGGGAACACGCGTGAGGAGCTGACGCGAAGCCAGGCCGAGAATCTGGCGGCGAACGAACTCGCCCAGGTCAGGATCTCCGAGTTAGAATCTGCGCTTGGGAACACGCGTGAGGAGCTGACCCGAGTTCAGGCTGCGCAGCAGACTGCCGAACTCCGGACGGAATCGTCAGAGCAACAGATCCAGGCGCGTGAGAATTCCTCTGCAGTGATTCTGGAGACGCTGACGCGCCTGAAGCGCGAGGTTGAAGTCTACGAGGCGCGCATGGAGGCTTATCGTGGCAGTCTCCCGATAGCATGGGTCGCCGCTGCGCTGGGTCTTACGCTGGTCGGAGGATTCCTCGCCGGTATGTGGTGGCTGGACTTCCTCAGCCGCAGGCGCCATGGCGGTTTCAGGGTCTACTGAGCGCTGCGGAACGTCGCTGTCGAACGAGCCAATCTCTGACTCTGAATCCCAGCAACACGATCAAGATGAAAGAGTAGATCAACGGCTCAGGCGTCGTGACCTTGACCTGCCAGAAGAAGTGGATCACCCCGAGGATTGCGATGATATAGACGCAGCGATGTAGTTTTATCCAACGCGTGCCGAGACGCCGCTGCATGGCGTTGGTCGAAGTGACGGCGAGCGGAATGAGAAGTAATAGTGCGGCTACGCCAATAGTGATATAGGGTCGTTGAGTGATATCGGCCAGCAGCAACGACCAGTTGAGACTCTGATCCAGGACGACGTACGTCACAGCGTGCAGCAGGATGTAGCCGAACACGGACAAGCCCAATGTGCGGCGCAAAGCGACCAGCCAGTTCAGGCCGGTCAGCCTTCTGAGCGGGGTAATCGTGAGTGTCAGCAGCAGCAGATTCAGCCCCGTTTTACCCAGCGTATGCAGCACTTCCTGAATGGGGTTCGCGCCGAGACTGCCGAACCCCGCGATTCGCGCCACCAGTATCAAGAAGGGTATAGAGCAGGCGAGAGCGACAAACGCTTTGAGTAGCGTGAGTGAGCGGCGCGTCATTGGGTTTGACGCGGGCTAATAGTTTGCGACGAGATCGAGACCGGTATAAAGGTGTGCGACCTCTTCCGCATAGCCGTTGAACATCAACGTCGGAACTCTTGAGGAGAATAGGCCACCGCCCAGCGGTCGTTCGGTGGCTTGACTCCAGCGCGGATGATCCACGTTGGGATTGACGTTGGAGTAGAAGCCGTACTCTCCGGCAATCGCCATGTTCCAGCTCGTAGCAGGTCGGGTTTCGGTAAAGCGAATGCCGACGATGGACTTGATGCTCTTAAAGCCATACTTCCACGGCACGACGAGTCGCAGTGGCGCGCCGTTCTGATTGGGCAGAACCTGTCCATAAAGACCCACGACCAGGAGCGTCAGCGGATGCATGGCTTCGGCGATGGTTAGCCCTTCACGATAAGGCCACTGCAGTACCCGGTAACGTACACCCGGCATTTGCTCCGGGTCATTCAAGGTGAAGAACTGGACATATTTAGCGCGGGATGTGGGTTTGAAACGCTGCAGAAGATCGCCCAGCGGAAACCCGACCCATGGTACGACCGCCGACCAGGCTTCAACGCAGCGAAGGCGGTAAATCCGCTCTTCCAACGGATGCGGTCTGATCAGGTCGTCAAAATCAAAGGTACCGGTATGCTCGGCTTCGCCGTCGACCGTGACGGTCCATGGGCGGGTCACGAGGGTATGCGCGTTGCGTGCAGGGTCGGTCTTGCCGGTCCCGAACTCATAGAAATTGTTGTAGCCGGTGACGTCCTCGAACGCCGAAGGCTTGACATCGAGACTGCCGGGCCAGGGGGCGACATCGGCCAGTTTGCCGTTTTCGGGAAACGGCGGCTTGCGTGCCGGCGAGTCTTCCGTTGCGACCTGTCTGGGTTCTTGTGTGCGTCCGATGGCTGCGGGAAGCAACCCGAGTGCGATGGCCGCCTGCACGAACTCTCGGCGCTGCCGGTAGATCGGCTCCGGCGTGATTTCGGAGGATTTAATATCGTTCGGCTGCTTGATCAACATAACTGGCTCGGCTGTCCTAAGGGGTAGACCCGGAGGTTGCGCACAAGTTTGCAACTATGGGAGAAAAATGACCAGCCTCGGCCACGGTTCGGCGCACAGATCCCAACAGCCGCCTGCACCAAAACGGTGCCAATTCCCTTCGACGCGTGTATCCACGCCTCTAAGAATCGATCTGCCGGCACAGTTCGCTACAATGGCATCGGTTAAAAAAACCAGCCCAGGAGCGGGCACAGATTCTCAGATAGTTCCAAGGGATGCTGATGAAGCTAATAACCGCCGTGATCAAACCCTTTCGTCTCGACGACGTGCGTGATGCCTTGGCGGAGGTGGGCGTGCAGGGCATGACCGTGACCGAGGTCAAGGGATTCGGTCGGCAAAAGGGCCATACGGAACTCTACCGTGGCGCCGAGTACGTGGTTGATTTTCTGCCCAAAGTCAAAGTGGAGCTGGCCGTGACCGATGATCTCGTTGATCGGGCAATCGAGGCCATCATCGAGTCGGCTAGGACCGGAAAAGTCGGTGACGGCAAGATTTTTGTGACGGATCTTGGCCAGGTCTATCGCATTCGTACCGGTGAGACCGGCGATCAAGCCATTTAAAGTGGTCTTAAGCGTTGGTGGGAAGTCTGAGGGTAACCTCCAAGCCCCCGCCGGCCCGGTTTGTGGCAATGACCTGTCCACCATGTAGTTCCATGACTCTGGCGGTAATCGCCAGGCCGATGCCTTGACCGGTGCTCTTGTGATCCCGGCTGCTGTCGCCGCGATAGAGGGGCTCGAAGATACGCGTAAGGTCTTCTGCGGCGACTCCTGGGCCCGAGTCGCAGATCCGCAACGTGAAGCCGTCGTCGTCGGATCGCTCCAGGCGGACCTCGATCGGTCCGTCGGACCCGGCGTAGGTCAGCGCATTGCGGACGACATTATCCACAGCACTCCGCAGGCCGCGTTTGTCAGCGAGAACTTCGGCTGGGCCGTCGGTGTGGAACTCGATCTGCGCGTCGGGATGCTCGAAACGGGCGTCGTCAAGTACGTCGGCAACGAGCTCGTCTAGCTGCAACGGCTCGCGCTTCGGTGCTGCCTGTGATCTGAGGCGCGCCAGTGTCATGATCTGGCCGATTAGTTCGTCAAGCTGTTCAGCCTCCTTCTCGATTCGACTGAGGTCGGGCTGCACAGCGTCATTCGCCCTGCGTTGCGCCAGCGCGAGCGCCATCCGGATCCTCGCCAACGGCGAGCGAAGCTCATGGGACAGGTCCCGGAGCAGTGTTTCTTTGTCCATGACCAGCGCCTGGATACGCTCAGCCATGGTGTCGAAGTCCCTGGCCAGGATGCCGACCTCGTCCGAGCGGCGGTTCGACGGGCTCCCCACGCGCGTCTCTAGCACACCCGCGGCCAGCGCCCGGCTTGCACGCTGCAGCCGGACGATCGGCGCGGAGATATAGCGCGCCAGTAGTAACGATGTCAGAGCTGCGACCAAAACGGCGATGGTCGTCACGGCAAGACGTGTTCCGGGCCAGGACAAGACGCCGAAGATCGTAAACAGCGGGCGGGTGAAAAGCAGGTGATACTCTTCTCCGTCCGGTGCGACCAGGTCGGCTGTCAGCCGGATTGGACGCAGATTCGGGGGGCGGCCGCCGCGCGGCGGCCGCATGTCTAACAGTCGCATGACTTCCCGCGGCATGGGTCGCCCGAGGAGCTCCCGGCCGTTCTCGTCCACAACCAGCAGCAACATCTGTCTAGGCGTCTCTCTCGCCTGGTCTCTGAGCCAGTCGCGCAGGCCTCTCTCACCGCGCTCCGCGAGCGCTGCGGCGGCCTCTCGAATAATAGGTTCCCGGCCTTCGAAATTGATCTGATTGAAAGTGGCGCTGGCTATTCCATAACTGACGTACACGGCGGCCGTGAGCGTCACCCCCATGGCCACGCCGATCGATGCAAACAGTTTCCAGAAAAGGCTCATGCGGTTAAGCCTCCGCAGGCGGGATCAGCATGTAACCGCTTCCGCGGATACTACGAATAAAGGACTGTTCATCGCTGCCGGTCGCGACCTTCTTGCGCAAATTGCTGATATGCGTGTCCAGGCTCCGATCATCGGGCAGTAGCTGTCGCCCCAAGGCTGCGCGTGTTAGCGCTTCCCGTGAAACGACTTCGCCGGCGGAACGCATCAAGGTAATGAGAATCGTAAATTCGGCATTGGTTAGCTTGAGAGCCCGCTCGCCTTGCCATGCCTGGCGGCGCTTGATGTGCACTCTAAACGGGCCGACTTCGATTTCACTGGGCTCCTTGGTGGCGGTCTCATTGGTCCGGCGAAGGATGGCCCGGACTCTTGCCAGCAGTTCCCGTGGGTTGAATGGCTTCGGCATGTAGTCATCGGCGCCCATCTCGAGTCCGACAATCCGGTCTACGTCATCGCCGCGCGCGGTGAGCATGAGTACGGGTGTGCGGGAGCCGGATTCTCGCAGCTGCCGCAGAACATCGAAACCTGACAGGCCCGGCAACATCACATCCAGCACGATGAGATCGTAGTCTTCCTGCTGGGCGTGCCGCAGTCCCTGGGTTCCGGTGGCGACGGCGGTAATCGACAAACCCTCAGGCTGCAGGTATTCCGCCAGCATATCACTGAGCTCCGTATCGTCATCGATCAGTAGTATTGAATTCGTGCTCATCACTTCATTCCGTCGTAGTAAACTTGCCACATTGCGAGCCGGATACAAAGACCTGGGCGACGCAGGAACGGCTAGCTTGAGAAAAGTTCAGATGCACCGCGTCGAAGACGCCAGCGTCTCCGAGTCCGTTGAACATAAGCGCTCAACACGATGTCTCCCGTCAACTAGCCTGGCGTCCAAACGTTGTTGCAGTTACCAGGATGGATGAAACTTGTCACGGAGACAAACGATGAGACACACGACTTTATGGATGACCACCGCCCTGATCTTTAGCGGCAGCAATGTGCTGGCTCAGGATCCGGGTGATCGGGTTGAAAGCTACGTGGATCAGCGCGGTGATCGAATCGAACAGCGGTTGGACCGGCAAGGCGACCGAATCGACCAGGGTTTGGACAGGGTTGGCACGACGACGGATCGTCGTCTCGATCGAAAAGGCCGAAAGGTCGACCGACGTATCGACCAGCGCCAGCGGCAGAACCGCACGCGACCGGAACGGCGCAATCCCTCTTCTTAACGAACGGGCCAGACGGCCGTTCGTACGCTGCGCTGATCGCCACCAGCGGACGCACCGAGCCGTCAGTCAGGCTGGAAATAACGGAACTGGTGCGTAAAGCGTACATGGGGCGTCGCGGCCGGTTCGCCCGCGACGAGGCGTGGTCTGAAGTAACTCTCCATGAGTCGACGCTTGTAGTCAGCGTCCATTAGTCCCGGCGGGATTGCCGCCACTATTCGTACATTCCGCGCGCGACCCTGGGCGGAGATCTCGAGCTCAGCGGAAATGGTGCCCCACTGATACGGTTTGCTGCCACCAGTCCAGTCGACGGGGCTAGGGGGTGGAATAAAATTAATCAGCGTCGGGATTGAGAACAGTTTGACGGTTTGAGAGTCCACGTCTGTAACAAGAACAGCGTCTGCTTCGCGGTAACGGGATAACCCGATCTCGAGCTGCCCGTTCGTCAACGCCCAATCTCCTAGAACGGCCAGAGATCGGGCGCGTTCGACCGCGGCAATCTCTGTACCACGCGTAAGGATTTCTAGAAGATGGTGCCTGGCTGAACTGCTGTCGCCTGAGAGGATGTCAAGGCGGACGAGTTCCCGCAGCGGCTTCAGTAGATCACCGGAATACCGGTCGAGTTGGGATTCTTGGATCTCAATGACGTCTTCGTATTGCGCCCGCGCCCTGGCATGCATTCTCGATAGCTCGTAATACTCCGCGAGGTGGTAGCGATACGGGACGAGTTCCAGATTATCTTCACCATAGCGCCGGAGCCCGATGTTTAGTCGCTTTCGCTGAATTTCCTGCGCGTTGCGAGTGTCTCCGGCAGCTGTATAAACCGCGCTCATTTCATCCAGAATGACTGTCTGCTCTACGTTGAACAGCCCGTAGTTTCGCTGGCTGATATGTTGCGCTTGCTCCAATACCGTCAGGGCCTCGGCGTACCGGCCGCTTTGGACATAGACTTGTGCGAGACCCCGGTACGGGTCGAGTAATAGCGGCGAGAACTCGCTGTGCGCCTCGGTCAAATGCTCGATCCCGCGCAAAAAAGTACGCTCAGCTGTATCAAGTTCATTCAAGTCCGCCTGTACCGCCCCGAGCTCAAACAATGCGCGAGCCTTAGCGTCGTCGGCGGAAGCTCCGTCAGCTAACGTTGCTGTGAAAGTCGCCGATTGGTCCTGCGGCCAACCGGCACTGCTCGAAAGCCAGAGCAACAGACCGACGGCTGTCAGCGAGAGTGACTGCAGGGGTCAGTCCCCCGGCTCGTAGTAGAAGGTGAAATTCCGTGCCAGGCTTCGCGCCAATACAAATTGGCCATCTACCATGCGCGGCCTGAAGCGAGATCGATTGATGGCGCGCGCGGTTGAATCGTCCTTAAGCCCGGGGGGCACAGACTCGACGATGGTCACATTGGCCGTTTTGCCGTTTTCGGTGACGTCGAATGTGACCAACACGTGGCCCGGCAGCGTTCCCGGATCGTTGGCCGTGCTGATTCCGCGACTACTGGGGTTCTCGCGGAGGACGTAGATTGGGTCGTCGAACCATTCCTTGCGAAGTGCGTCGCCGTTGACCAACCCCCCTAACAGGTCCCACGCGCGTCGGTACTCTTCGCCGGATGCCCCCACTTTGCTGAACGCGACGTTCCAGTCGCCGATATCGACAAGAATCTCGGCGATCATAAGGGTGTCGGGCTCGGGTTGGTTCTCGATGATCTCTAACGCTCGTCTGAGCGCGCTGATGCCTCGACCCTCAGGGAACTTTTGTATGCGGTAACTAGCGCCCGTCTCCCGTAACGGTGTCACCATGGACAGGCTCGTGTTGCTCTCGTGGTCGCGGATGATGCCCATCGCCCTGGTGTACTGATTACGTTCCTCCTGAAAACGGTAGGCAGACCGCAACCAGCGAGCGAATTTATAGATTGCCGGCAGAACCCCCATCGTGTCCACACCGTAGATACGTTCCATCAGGCGCAGGGCGGTCAGCTGATGCTGGTCGGCCTCCTCATAGGCTTCCATATCGATCATCGTGTAGGAGAGTTGATCGAGGATCTCGATCTGTTGCTCATTCAACAGGCCGTAGGCCCGGCGGCTGACGGTGCGGGCTTCCTCGAAGATCGTCACAGCCTCGAAATAATCGCCTCTGAGCCGATAAGTAACGCCGAGTCCGAGCAGAGGATCGATAACCGCCTTGCTATAAGTACCGTCTGCTTCTCTGATCATGTCCACGGCGCGCAGAAAGTTCTGTTCCGATTGGTCGTAGAGTTCGGCGCGGCGTTGCAATATCGCGAGGTTACTCAGCGCGGCGCCGAATTCCAGACCGGGACCCAACTCTTCTTCGGTGAGGTCCACCATGCGCTCAGCGACCGGAATAGCCTCGTCATAGCGCTCCTGATTGACAAGTTCTTCCAGTAGAATCTCTGCTTCCAGTCGCGCAACCAGATCCAAAGCAGCTTCGCCGGCTGCGCGCGTTTCTGCGTCGAGGACATCCGCGTCGAACGCTTCCGTTAACGGTGAGACTGCCTGCGCGTTCAGCACGCCGGTGTCTAGCGCCTGAGCGTCCGGACCGGACCCTCCTTGTGTTTCTTGGGCGCTGCCCATGGTACTAGCGGCGATGAGCGCGAGGGCGCACAGCAGCTTGCACGTGAGTTGGTAGCCCCGGTACCGCAAATTCGGCCTTAGATAAGCCATTTCTGACCATTCTAACCAAAAAAAAACATCGCCGCCAAAGTCCTCAGCGGCTTGCCTCTAAGTAGACCCGTTTTCGCGCTTCCAGGTTCCGAATCCGCCGGACCTTCAGCTCTTGTGACGCGTCTGCGCATGTCTATAATGGCGCGCGAGTTCGAGAAATCTTATAGAGAGAATGAGTATCGCAACCACGGTCGGTGATGCCCTCGCTTTCGAGGACATCGACTTCACGATCCTGCGACATGCAGCAGCGGCTGATGCGGCTGAGCAGGCCGGAGTAGCCCCGGAGAGATTAGCTAAGGCGGTCTTGCTGAAGGATTCGCACGGCTATCTGCTCACGGTACTTCCGGCAAGCCGCGTTCTGGATATTGCCGTGCTCCGTACGGAACTGCATCGTCATTTGACGGTCGCAGAGGAACAAGACTTGGATGATCTGTTCTGTGATTGCGTGGTTGGCTCGGTACCGCCGATCGGGCCGTGGTACCGAGTCCCAACCGTCGTCGACTCGAGCCTCATGGAGCAGCCGGATATTTACTTCGAAGCCGGTGACGATGACTCGCTGGTTCGCGTAACCGAGACTGAATTTGAGCGACTCCTCGAAGGTGCCGAGTACTTCAGGTTCTCACGCCAAGCTTGACGTTGGCAAAAGTGCGACAGGGATAGATTGAGAGTGTCAGGCTCGCGGCAGCATCGGCTTCATGTTTCAACACGGTATTTTCAGGAGTATTCTTCACCTGACAAATCGCGAGACCGCACAAGACAGCGTCTGCTGAGTAACATAGCAACACCATCGGGCGGCCGCCCGGAGCCCCAGTAATGGAACCAACGAAGACCTCTGGTACCGAGTATTTTCATCGCGTCGTTGATTGCCAATGGGCATGTCCTGCGCATACCGATGTGCCGGAGTACATTCGCCTGATCGCACAAGGGCGGTTCTCGGATGCCTACATGCTCAATCGGGTCTCCAACGTTTTCCCGGGTATTTTGGGCCGCGTTTGTGACCGGCCGTGCGAACCTGCATGTCGGCGCGTACGTGTCGAGGATGAGCCCGTGGCAATCTGTCGGCTCAAACGGGTCGCTGCCGACAATCGCGGCGATATCCGTGATCGGCTGCCGAAGGCGGCGGAGCAGAAAAATGGCAAGCGCATCGCGCTGATCGGCGCGGGCTGCGCGTCATTGACGGTCGTCAACGATCTATTACCGCTAGGCTATGAGTGCGTGATCTATGAGGCGCTTGATAAGCATGGCGGGCTCATGCGGACCAATATCCCGTCGTTCAGATTGCCGGCGACCGTGCTGGACGAGGAGATGGACTACATCATCGATATGGGCGCAGATCTCAGATTGGGAACGCCCGTAGAGAGTATGAAGCGTCTCCTGGCGGAGGGCTATGACGCCATTTTCGTCGGCAGTGGCGCGCCGAAAGGCAAGAATCTGGATCTTCCCGGCCGGCTCGATAGCGATCGAATCCACATCGGCATCCAGTGGCTCGAATCCGTCGCTTTCGAACATGTCGACAGCATCGGCGAGAACGTATTAATCATCGGCGTGGGCAATACTGCGATGGATTGCTGCCGGACATCGCTTCGATTGGGCGCAAAGAACGTCAAAGTCATGGCACGCAAGCCACGCAAGTTCTTCAAGGCATCGGACTGGGAACTGGAGGACGCTGAGGAGGAGCTGGTCGAAATCGTCGTCAATTATTCTCCCAAAGCGTTTGTGATGGAGGCTGGCAAGCTGGTTGGTATGACCTTCGAGAAGATGGAGTACGACCTTGACGACGATGGCAATATTGCCGATACGAGAGTTGTCGCCGAGGAATTCTTCGCTTGTGACGACGTTGTACTTGCCATCGGTCAGGAAAACGCCTTTCCATGGATCGAGCGTGACATAGGAATCCAGTTCGATCAGTGGGAAGTACCTGTCGTTGATCCGGTTACTTTCGAAGCGACGCTACCGGGTGTTTTCTTCGGTGGTGACGCGGCCTTTGGGCCCAAAAATATTATCTGGGCGGTAGAACACGGTCATCAGGCAGCAATCTCCATCCACAAGTACTGTCAAGCGCAGTCACTGACGGATCGATTGCCCCGAGGGGTGAACCTGCAGAGCGCCAAGATGGGCATGCACGAGTGGAGTTACAGCAACGACTACGACCCGACCGCGCGACGCATGATGCCGAGCGTGGATCTCAAGGAGCGATTTAAGAAACTGAACATCGAAGTTGAGCTTGGATTTTCGGTGGAGCAGATCGTCAAAGAAGTCGAACGCTGTCTGAACTGCGATCTTCAGACTGTCTTTTTTGCAGATCTGTGTATCGAGTGTGACGCCTGCATCGACGTGTGCCCGGTCGATTGTCTGACTATTACTGCAAACGAAGACGAGCAGACTTTAAAGAACAACCTCAAGTCCCCTTTGCTCAATCCTGATCAACCGCTCTATGTATCCGCGTCGCTGAAGCAGACCGGGCGAGTGATGGTTAAAGATGAGAACTTGTGTGTTCATTGTGGTTTGTGCGCCGAGCGGTGCCCCACAGCAGCGTGGGACATGCAGAAATCGACCGTGAATATCCCTTATGCCATCGATGAGATGGTGCAGGATGAAGCGCGATGCCTGGAAAATCAAAAAACAGGATAAACGACTTCGTCATAAGGTTGGCAAATGTCAACGGTACCGGCTCTGCCAGTGCCAACAGCCTGCTCATGAAGGCTGTCTTTCGCATGGGCATTCCCGTGATGGGCAAAAATTTCTTCCCCAGCAATATCCAGGGATTGCCCACTTGGTATGAGATCCGGATAACGAAAGACAGCTATCTGGCGCGTTCCGGACACGTCGACATCATGGTCGCCATGAATGCGCAGACCTACCAGCAGGACCTCAGAGACGTAAGTCCTGGCGGCGTCATGATCTACGACTCGACCTGGCCTCGCGACAGCATGTTATCGCGTGACGATGTAACGATCCTCGGCATACCTCTGGCACGAATGTGCAACGAGCATTTCACCAATGCCAGGGCTCGTATTCTGATGAAGAACATGGCCTATGTGGGCGCACTCGCGGCGCTTTTGGACTTGGACCGCGACGTTATTGCGAACCTGGTAGAGGAGACATTTGCCGCCAAGAAGGCGCTCATTCCATTGAACATGGAAGCAATCCAGCTCGGCTTCGAGTATGTGCAACAAACCTTCGAGTGTCCGCTGCCCACGCGAGTCGAACCGATGAACAAGACCAGCGGGCACATCATGATAGACGGCAACACGGCAGCGGGTCTGGGGTGCCTGTACGCCGGCGCCACGGTGGGGGCCTGGTACCCGATTACACCCTCGACGAGTCTGATGGATGCTTTCAAGATGTTTGCGGAGCGATTCAGAAAGGATGCCAAAACAGGCGAACGGAACTACTGCATTATTCAGGCTGAAGATGAACTGTCGGCAATCGGTATCGTGCTGGGCGCATCGTGGAACGGTGCTAGAGCCTTTACTCCTACTAGTGGCCCCGGTCTCTCGCTGATGAGTGAGTTCATCGGCTTCGCGTATTTCGCGGAGCTACCTGCCGTACTGTTCGACGTCCAACGTGTCGGGCCGTCCACGGGCATGCCGACCCGTACGCAACAGGCGGATATCTTGGCGGCGGCATATGCCTCTCATGGGGACACTCGGCACGTGCTGCTGTTTCCGGCAGACCCGAAGGAGTGCTTCGAGCTGTCTGTGACAGCTTTTGATTTAGCCGACCGGCTACAGACTCCCGTGATCGTACTTTTGGATCTGGATATCGGCATGAACGATTGGATGTGCGAGGAGCTTACCTGGGATGACGGCTTCCAACCCGATCGAGGCAAGGTCTTGAACGCGCAGGAACTTGAGGAGGCCGAGAATTTCTACCGTTATCTAGACCCCGACAACGACGGCATCCCCTACCGAACCTATCCGGGCGTTCATCCAAAGGGAGCGTATTTCGTTCGCGGTTCGGGGCACAACAAATTCGGTGCCTATACGGAAGACGCCGACGAATATCAGGAAGTTGTGGATCGGCTCAGCCGCAAGTGGGTAACGGCAGCCAAACTCGTGCCGGCGCCGATCATTTATCGCTGCCAGAAGCCGACGGATCTTGCGATCGTCTCTGTCGGCAGCTGCGACTATGCCATTTCCGAGGCGCTCGATCGCCTCGCCGAGCGCGGCATCTATCTCGATTATCTTCGTGTCAAAGCGTTCCCGTTCGGTGACGAGGTCACAGAGTTTCTCGGGCAACATGCGCGGGTATTCGTCGTCGAACAGAATAGGGATGCCCAACTGAAGAGCCTGCTCACGCTAGAAACAGACTATCCCAAGAATTGCATGACGTCGGTGCTGAACTACAACGGCCTGCCGATCGACTGTCGCTGTATCGTTGCTGCGATCGAGCAGGCTGTGTCTGAAGGAATGGCCGCATGACTTATATCGCTAAGCCGAGGATCGTTCACGGTGGCCTGACCAGAAATGCTCTCGGGCTCACGATTCGCGATTATGAGGGAGGGATGTCGACGTTGTGCGCCGGTTGTGGGCACGATTCGGTGACGGCAGCCATCGTCCAAGCTTTTTTCGAGTTAGACATACCTCCCCACCGAGTCGCGAAAATGAGCGGCATCGGTTGTTCATCTAAGACACCGGCATACTTCCTCGGAGCCTCGCACGGATTTAACGCAGTACACGGTCGGATGCCTTCGGTCGCCACCGGCGCGAGCGTAGCGAATAGAGAACTCTATCTGTTGGGTGTCTCCGGAGATGGGGATTCATTATCGATCGGCCTCGGGCAGTTCGCCCATGCGATAAGACGCAACCTCAACATGGTCTATGTCCTCGAAAATAATGGTGTCTATGGGCTGACCAAGGGGCAGTTTTCTGCCTCGGCGGACGTCGGCTCCAAAGCCAGAAAAGGCGAAGTCAACGAGCAGCAACCGATCGATCCAGTGCAGATGGCCATGGCTCAGGGCGGTACCTTCGTCGCGCGAAGCTTCTCCGGTGACAAGGAGCAGTTAGTGCCCTTGCTAAAGGCGGCGATCAAGCACCAGGGGTTCGCTCTGGTGGACGTTATTTCGCCCTGTGTCACGTTTAACGACCATGAAGACTCCACTAAAAGCTATTCCTACACACGGCAGTTCTTCCATCGCGCAGTGCACCTCGACTACGTGCCGCCATTGGAAGAGATTAAGGTAGCGTACGATGAGGGCGAGGTCATGCCAATCGAGTTGCACGATGGCAGCCGTATTCTTCTGCGCAAGCTCAGTAAGGACTACAGCTTTACCAATCGAGGTGCCGCGCTCGACTACATTCGCTCCCATCAACGTAAAGGCGAAATCGTCACCGGCTTGCTCTACATCGACGAGAGCGAGCCCGATCTACACGGGATCAATCACACGACGACAGCGCCGCTTTGCAACCTGGACTTCGAGACTCTGTGTCCGGGCTCGCAGGCGCTCGCGACCCTCCAGCAGCGATTCCGCTAGCCCGCAGTTCTACGCTGGACTCCGGCAGATGTGACACAAGTCACCGCAATTTACCGCCATGTCCGGCATTTTGGTCGCGTTCGGAATAGTGACTGTTCAATAGATGCCAAGCCAAGAGATACCTATCGGCACGATTCGTGACCGTCTCACGGAACTGCTCGCTGATTGGGGGGGTGATGTTTCCGTGCTTCTTCAGGAGCTGGAGACAAAGCGTGCCCAGTTGGAAGAACTCGAGGCCAATTCGGCCGATCAGTCTGCTCAGGTCGAAACGCTCAACAAGAGAATCGAGGCTCAGAATTCGCTGCTAGAGACCTTGCACAGCGAGGCCGACCAGACGGTGACGCTGAGGGGGCAACTCCACAGTAAGGACGTGGAACTAGAGAAAACGAAATCCGAGATTGAAAGCAAGCATGAGTTAATCGGTGCGCTGCGACGAACTGCGTCGGGCGTCGGGCAGCTCAAGGGCGATAGCCAAGCCAAGGATAAAAAGATCGCTCGCCTGACGAGGGAGAAGGAACAAGCTGTGCAGCATGCAGCAGAGCTCACCGAGGAGTTCAAGATACTGACCGCGTCTACGCTGACGGGCATCGATACAACGGCCGAGCTTGAAGCCGTTCGAGCGGAGCTCGATGCGCGCAAAAGCTTGATCGAGAGCCTCCGAGGGGACGCCGAGCGAGCTCAGGCGCTGGAGGATCAACTCGAGCAGAAGCGCTTTGTGATCTCGACACTGGAGACATCGATCGATCGGCATGCGAGTACCATCTCGGAGTTACAGCAGAGTGTCACCGCCTGGAAGGGGCAGTACACTGCGTTCATAGCGAGCGATCCTGCAGCGAAGCCAGTCAGCGCTGCCGCGCTACCCGAGTTGACCGACGAGGCTCTGCAAGCCGAAGAGAGCGCGGAAGACGTCAGCGGCAGCCTGAAGGACCCAACGGCGCCGATCAATATGCGCAAACCCCTGCAAGCAGCCCAACAGACGGCCAGGGAAAAAAAATAACGACGAACCAGTCGGGTGAGCATGTCTGCGGCCTTTAATGCCC
>SMWC01000052.1 GCA_004357505.1 Gammaproteobacteria bacterium
CTTCAAGCTGCTGGTCGAGGTGGGCCAGATCGTGCCGCTTAAGACTTATGATCGAAATAGTAAAATGGCCCTGCACCGGGACACACTGCGAGATATCGAGCAGCTGTTACAGACTAATTATCTGTATCCGAAGGACTTTACTATATCCCAAGTGCGTGACTTGCTTGCAGCGACGCGCAAGTATGTCGTACCTCTGATGGAGCATCTTGATGCGACGGGGGTAACGATCAGAACCGGCAACGTGCGTCGCCTCCGCGAGCACTAGTGAAATTTTTTGTGTTGGAGGTGAATGGAGCCTGGTGACTCCCCTGGTCTTCAAAACCAGTGACTCGTTGAACACGAGTGGTGGGTTCGATTCCCATCCACCTCCGCCAATCAAATCGTTACGCGACTAGCTGCCGCGTAACGATTTGAGTTGAACGCCGGTCCTGCACAAGTTCTACGGACCCCGGTGGCCCGCGTCGACCACCGCTCATCAAGGGCTAACTATTCTTCGCTACTCGTTAGACCCTCGTACGTGCCCTGGATGTTCTCCGCTCTCCAGGCCTCGTATTGCGCCCATTCCTGATAGTCCTCGAGCATGATGCTCTGCTGAAGTTCCTCCAAACTCTGTCCGGCTGCGATGCCCTCGGTCACTGCGGCGACGAGATCCTCGAGATACCCCTCATAGTCGTCGACGTCGGCCTTCGTACCGATCTCCCCATGGCCGGGCGCGAGAATATCGTAATCCAGCGTCTGGAGCTGTGCAGTCGCTTCGATCCACGGTGCTACAGGACCTCCCCCCATGGTTCGGAAGGGGACCCGGCGAGCGCTGACGAAGTCCACCGCAAAAACGGTTCGTTCTTCCGGGAAAATCAGAATGGTCGAATCGTCGCTGTGGCTGGGAGTCGAGTGGACTAGCTCCACCGTCTTACCGCCCAGTGTGACGGTCATGCGGTCCGAGTAGGTGCGATCCGGCGCACGGACATCTTTAAAGCTTTCGTTGCCTTCTTCGCGTGCCAGGTTCACGGGCATGTTCTCGTGACCGATGAACTCTGCCGTGTCGGCAAAAACATCTCCGCCCGAGGCATGATCGTCGTGATAGTGACTGTAAATTACGTACCTGACCGGCACATCGAATCGCTCGGCCAGTTCGGCTTTCAGCCACGTCGCGAAATCCGGTCCAATGGGATCGGCAAGGATTATCCCTTCGGACGTGACAAGAAATACGGTGTAGTGAGCGTTGTTCTGCGCTCGATAGAGATCTCCGGTGATACTGGTTATCGTCCGCGTTGGATCTTGTTGCTGTTGTGCGCACACTTGCGCCATTGTTCCCACGGTCGCAATCAAGACGAGGCACGACGAAAGAGTCTTGTGCTTCATGGTGTTCTCCTTGAATGTTCCCCAAAGCGACATCGAGATTCGCATTGGAGGTCGTTGGTAGGGTTAAGGGTGACCAACGACAGTCTACACCCTGAGCGTGGCTAGCTTAGTGTCATCGATCGACGACGTTAAGGAAGTACTTCAACTATCGCTGCTAGTACACTGTGCCATCAAATTATTCTCTTAGAAAATAATTGTGCCCTCGCCTACTTCAGGGGCTGGCCCGTCCGTCGGAGACAACATGAGCTTGATGTGTTGGCCGGACCACTCTGCACGCAGGATACGGGCTGTCCAGTATCTCTTGGTTTCGGGAGAGCCGTAGATCATGGTTCTCCCGAGTAAATCCGCTGGGATCACCCCTCTGACGACCTCTACGATCAACGAGGTGTCGCCGGTAAAGTGAGCCGTGCTCTCAAGAGTCCTGGCCACGATAGGCTGACCATCCCAGCGAGAGCCCGCGAGCCCAATCATTAACAGCAGTAGCACGGCCCGAACGGCCATTCGGGATGTCCCTTGTCGCCAGCAGATGCCGCCCATCATCAAGCGGAGCAGCCGGAGGCACAGTGACTCGCGTCACAGGATCGAACTATCGATTGTTATTGGCGATGAGGTTCGGGCCAGGCCACAACGGCCCACTCGGGACCTAAAGGTCGAGTCGATTTAAACTGGGGGCATTGTCACGGTAAACGTGTGGGTGGAAAGTCTGGCACACCGAGTTGGTTTACCAGGAACGCATACTGTTCGGCGGTGTCGTGATAGCGCTGAAAACGTCCTGACTTACCGCCGTGCCCGGCTTCCATTTGCACACGGAAGACCAGCAAATTGTTGTCGGTTTTGCGCTCGCGCAGACGGGCAACGTACTTGCCCGGCTCCCAGTATTGGACCTGCGAATCCCAGAGTCCTGTGTAGACAAACATCGCCGGATAAGCTTTGGCGTCGAGTTGATCGTAGGGCGAATAGGACAGAATGTAATCGTAATAGGTCCGATCTTCAGGGTTACCCCATTCGTCGTACTCGTTGGTGGTTAACGGTATGCTCGCGTCGAGCATTGTCGTAAGGACATCGACGAAGGGCACCAACGACACGATCACGCGGTATCTTTCCGGTGCTAGATTCGCCACCGCACCGACCAATAGGCCACCGGCGCTGCCGCCCATCGCAGCAACGCGATCGGGAGCCGCGTAGCCTTCGTTGACGAGGAAGTCGGTCACGGCGATGAAATCGGTAAACGTGTTGATTTTATTCATCAGCTTGCCGTCTTCGTACCATTGCCGGCCCATCTCCTGGCCACCGCGAATGTGCGCAATCGCATACACGATGCCACGATCTAACAGGCTCAATACATTGCCGCTAAACCACGGATCGATGCTGTTGCCGTACGAACCGTAGCCGTACTGCAAGAGCGCGGCGCTGCCATTTTTCTCGAAGCCTTTACGGTAGACTACGGTCACCGGAATCTTGGTGCCATCGTGCGCCGTCGCCCAAAGGCGCTCGGTGACGTAGTTGTTTTTGTCGAAACCGCCAAGCACGGGCTGCTCTTTCAGCAGCTTTCGTTCCCCGCTCCTGACATTCAGCTCATAGGTACTGGTAGGCGTGGTCAGCGAAGTGTAGGTGTAGCGAATCCACTCGGTATCCGGCTCAGCATTGACCGACAAAGCCATCGCATAGGCTGGCTCGTCGGCGCGAACGTAATCGGCCTGTCGATCGCTCGTTACGATGCGAATTCGCGTCAGACCGTTCGAGCGTTCAGCTATGGCCATGAAGTCGTCAAATAGATCGAACCCGCTGATAAGGACATCGGGATCGTGCGGGATTAGGTTGCGCCACTGCGAGCGGTCTCCCGAGATGTCGTCAACGGTCTCCATCAGCTTGAAGTTCTTCGCGTTCCAGTTGGTGTGAATGACCCATCGCGAGCCGAGATGGTCGGCCGTGTATTCGAAGTCACGCCGGCGTGGCGCGAGTACCTTGAACTCGCCCGGCGCCGCGGCTTCGGTACAGCGTGACTCGCTGGAGACGGTACTGGTTACGTTGATGCAAATGTACTTCTCAGAGCGCGTCGTGCTCAGGTCTATATAGAAGCTGTCATCGAGTTCCTCATAGACCACCGGATCGCTCTGCGGGTCATTACCGAGTGTGTGCGACCTGACTCGTTTGGTCAGCAGTGTGCTCGGGTCGTTCTCGACATAAAACAACATTTTGCTGTCCGTGGCCCAGGCAAGACTCGTCGATAGGCCCGGAATCTGCAACGACAGGGTTTCGCCGGTCGCAAGATTCCTGATTCTTAGCGTGTATTGTTGGCGGCCGACGATGTCTTCGACATAGGCCAGTAGCGTTTGGTCCGGGCTGACTTCCCAGTTGGTTACTTGATAGAAGTCCTGTCCTACGGCGAGCAGGTTGACGTCGAGCATTATCTCTTCTTCCGCGTCCATGCCGCCCTTTCGGCGAGCGTAGATCGGATATTCCTGAGCCTCTTCGAACCGGCTGTAGTACCAGTAATCCTTGTACTTGTACGGCACGGAGCTGTCGTCCTGCTTGATGCGGCCGACCAGTTCCTCAAATAAGGCTGCTTTGGATTTCTCGAGCGGCGCCATGATAGCGTCGGCATAGGCATTCTCGGCCCTGAGGTAGGCCAGTATGTCGGGATTGCTGCGTTGATCGTCGCGCAACCAATAGTATTCGTCCTGCCGCGTAGCTCCGTGCGGCGCGGCGACCTCGTAGGGACGTTGCTCGGCCGCCGGCGCCGGTACACCGCCAGCAGTGAGCGGCGGCGTGACGCGAGTAGCTTGATCCGTGGCGTCCATAGGCGCATCCTTTTGACCGCAAGCCGCGATCAAAATGAGGGGCCAGACTAACTGGCGCGCATTCAGAACACCGTCTTCGCCGGCCCGGCGTGGTTAGTCAACCCGATTAGGCGACCTCCATCGGCGTACAGTTATAGGGTCGTAGCGTCGTGTTCAGGCGTTGCAGGGGCCGCGAGTTACCGGATAACTGCTCGGTAAAGTATTCTGAGTCCTCGGCAGTCCACGAAATCTCGAAGTTCCGACCATCCTCGCTGAGCGTCAAACGTTCTACCGTATGTAACTGGTTGCTGGTGGGAAGACCAGGAAATTGAAATAACACGCTCGGCTCATACGCCACCGTGTCGATCACTAGCGTCGAGCCCTCATACCAGCCGATCGAATGTCCCATGACACGATCGGTTGTCCCTTCCGGGTGCTCGGATAGTCCTAGGTACACCTTGCGCTCTACGTCCAGCCACTCATGATGAATCGTGAACAGTCCGTCTTCCTGAGTAATTTCCGTCGGGTTGCCCGTGCCCCAAAGGCGCGTGAGACTGGGTGGCTTACAATGAATAGACGGATCATCGACTATCGGGTCATACGCTTCGAGTGCACGCTGGCCGGCTTCGGAGAGCACGTATTCGAACCGATTGGGCCCCCCTAGCGTGGGGCCACGGCCCATGCCCATGCCGGCAGCCATGCCCGCGCCCATTCCTGGCGCTTGACCCCAGACTCCGGCGAAGTTCGGTACGTCACCGTCTGCAGCGCTCGTCGAAGAGACCGCAGTAGCGCTTGCAGCGTAGAGATCGCCGCCGAGCGGATCGTCTTGGCTGATTCGAGTGCCATCTGCCATGATTGCAGTTTCAAAATAGCATTCTGCCTCGCGTCGTCTTGCGGCGAAGCCGGTAATCTCGATGGCTTGTCCCGGTCGAAAGGTGTCCTCCCTCCACCCGGTCCTGGCCAGGCCGTTGGCACCTCTGAATTCACAAACCCACGTTTCGACTTGGCCATCCTCGGCAGTTACATCCACGAGGACCTGAGCATGGGGATTAATGAACTTGAATTCTTTGACTATTCCCGTAATGGTCACCTCCGCATCGACATCGAAGTGATAGCCGAATGAGTGATGAGCGTAGGCCGAGCTGAGAGATCCAAATAGGATGAGACTCAAGAGCAATGTTTTCATTATCCGTTCGCTCCTTCGTTAACCAGTGAAGCGCAGATTCAGGGAATCTTAGACAAACTACGACTTTCCAGAGGTCCCCGCAAAAAATTCGGCGCTGATGAGATTCGTCACCGTACCTCGTAGAGACGTCAAGTTTACAACGGAATCTAACCATTTGCGAAAGTCTGAAAAACTCGCGTGGCTAGTACAATTCCGCGTCAAGCGCCGGGGCGCTGCCCGTCGCGTCGATCGGCGGCCGCCCCCAAATAGAGGGACCAGATGGGTGA
>SMWC01000053.1 GCA_004357505.1 Gammaproteobacteria bacterium
ATGCGGTTGAGGAGATTCTCAATGCTCCACGAAAACTCACCGATTACCTGAGCGCCCACCATTCGACCGCTGCCTTTAAGCGTGTGGAACGAACGCCGGATGTTAAGCAGCGCGTCTGAATCGTCCTGATTCTGTTGCCAAGCCGACAGATAGCGCTCGATGTTCTCGACCTCTTCTTTCGCTTCTTCGATGAAGATCTCGACCAAGTCCGGATCGGATCGCTCTGCATCGACCACCATAACCGCCGGCTGCAAGGTCACCGTCGTGGATCCGGACTCCGCCTGTTCCGCGTCGGCGTCCAGTTCGCCTTCCTGCACGAGTAGCGTATCGTCATCACTTGGCTCGGGCGGGGTTTCCAGAATCGCAAGACAGCGTTCCGCATCATCCAACATGTACCAAGGGTCACTACGACCGGTGCTGATGGTTTCAATGTAGTACTCAAGACTAACGACGGCGTCTGCCAAACGCTCCGTCAGGTAGGGTGCCAGCGGCACTTCTCCCGCAGCAAGACGAGTAGCTATGACGCTGCCGATACGTTCTACCACGCCGACGGCTTGTGTCTTGTCGAGCATCAACAATCCCGCCGTAATGCCCCTGAGCTGCGGCCCAATCTCGTCAAGAGCGCGTACGTCGCCGGGACTCTCGATGAGGTCGATTACAGCTTCCTTGATGCGAGCTAGATTGACGATACATTCCCCGATGACCGATTTGGTTGCCTGCTGAAGTTGAACGGCGGAAGCGTCTCCAGACGGGTCTTCGTCGTTCTCAGAAGGGACGACGGCTCGAACCAGGTCCGTGTCTAAGGCATCCTCAACGCTCAGGAGCGTGGCAGCAATCTGCTCCAACTCCGCCTCATCGGGGGCCCTCTGACTGTCAACTATCGTGCTTAGTGCGTTCGTTTCCTTCTGAATGTCGTCCTTGGACTTGGCTAGCCCCAGCACGCCGAGAGTGCTGCCGATTTTCTTCAGCATCTCCAACTGTGGCTCGAGATCCGCCACGTTCTCCGTACCAGTCCGAACAAAGACGTCCAGCACGTCTTTGACGCTGCCGAGATCCTCCTTGATCGCGTCGGCAACAGCTCGCATGAGCGTCACGCTTGGGCCTGCCATGCGCACGGTGGCTTCAGCCAGATATTCCTCGCCCGGCACGATGTCGGTGAGTTCGTAAGCTGTACGAATCGCGCCGAGCCGCTCTCCATCTCCTGTCGCTCGAGCGGCATAATAGAGGAAGCTATTTAGCAACTCTATCGGCGGGGAATCGACGAATGCTTGTTCACCTTCGTCCAACAGGCGCTTGAGTTGCCGGTCGGCCTGACCGACAAAGCGCTTCAGGGCATTAGTCGTCTCTAGCCCCCCATCCTGGAGAGCCTCTAACACGCCCGTTAGTACATACCAGAACTGCTGCACCGATTCGACGCTAGCAACGGTCTCCAACTCGCGGCTGACGCGGACCAGCTCCGCCAGATTCCCCGCAGAATCCTCATCACGAATCCAGCCAAGGAGTGCTGCTTGAAACTCAGCTCTTAAGGCGTCGATAATCTGTCTGAAAGCTTGGACGCTGTCTTCGGAAAGAGCAATGCCGGAGTCGTCTTGGCGCGCGGCCGGGGCGAACGACGCCTTGTTGAGCAGAACGAGGGCCCCCTCCGACAGCTGCGGCTTACCGCGGTGCTGGCGAAGGTCATTGAGCAGCGGCAGCAGTACCAACGCGACGTCACGACCTCCGGCTAGGAGCCGGTCGAGATAGGCAGACAGTTGCACCATCGCTCGAACTAGCGTTTCTATGCCTTTGTCTACCGTGTCGGGATCTGTCGCGGTACCAAGATACCGGCAGGTCTCTTCGATTTCCTCCGCGAGTAACGCTGCTCCATCAACCTCGGCAATCTTCAGAGCTCCGTGGGACAGATGCAGGAGATCCGCACAGCGCGAGAATGCTTCTTGATCGGCATTTCCATTGACGAGTTGCTCCAGCTGGACGCGAGCCTCTTCCAGCGTGACCGTCAGTTCGCCACTAACCAGATCGAGAGACTGAGCGACCAAAGCATGCATATCAGCGACGGGCATCACTAACCGGATCGGCGGCGTTTCTTGGGAGGCGGTTCTGCCGCGACATCTTGTGCTGGCCGCCCCGGCTGCAGGCTCTTCGCAACCTGCTTCTTACTGAGGATCCCGGTACCTGTCGATACGTCCGGAAGCACAAAGCCGCTCACCGTCTTGCGCAGCTCGGAGGCAAGCTGCGAGAGTTTACTGATGGCGCTCAATGTCGAAGCGGTGTATTCCAGTGCCTTCGAGCTGATCTCCCGCAAGACCGCAATGTTGCTCGCAATTCTGGCAACCACTTCTGTCTGACCTTTCGAGGAAGTCGAGATATTCTGGACGAGACTCGCGATCTGGTGGGAAACCTGCTCAATCTCAACGAGTGCAGCGCCCGCATTTTGCGCGAGTAGCGAGCCACCCACAACGTCCGTGGTGCTGCGCTCCATGGCAACGACGGCCTCGTTAGTATCGGACTGGATGGTACTCACTAACACTTCGATCTGCTTGGTGGCGTTGCTCGAACGCTCAGCTAACTTCTGCACTTCATCCGCGACGACGGCGAATCCCCGACCGGCTTCTCCAGCTCTGGATGCCTCGATCGAGGCGTTCAAGGCGAGGATGTTGGTTTGTTCGGCGATTTCCTCGATTAGCGCAACGATATTACCGATCTCCTGGGAACTTTCGCCAAGACGTTTGATGCGCTTGGAGGTATCCTGGATCGTCTCACGAATCGTATTCATGCCGTCGATGGTTCGACGAACGGCCTCGCCGCCCTTATGCGCGACATCTACTGAGTGGTGCGCCACATCCGAACAACGTTCAGCGTTACCGGAGACCTCTTCGATCGCACTCACGACCTGGCCTATGGACTCCGACGCCGCTGCCGCATGCTTGGTCTGAGTCTCGCTCGCCCGTACCAAGTGCTGCGATGCCGCTTCGGTCTGCTTGGCGGCTGCATCGACCAGGATCGAAGAGTTATTCACAGTCGCTACAAGATCCCGAAGCGCGCCAATCGCATAATTGATCGAATCTGCAATCGCGCCGGTAATGTCGTCTGTCACCGTCGCGTGGACGGTGAGATTGCCGTCCGCCAAACTCGATAGTTCATCGAGGAGGCGCAGTATTGCCTGCTGATTCTGCTCGTTCTGCTCGGCTTGGAGAGTCGCTGCACGTCGGAAGTCGCCCGCTCGCAAGTGCGCAACAATCATCGACAGAGCTAGAATCAGCGCGCCGGTGACTAGCGCCTGTAGCAGTCTTTCGTCGACGACCTCAGTGCCTCCACTCATCCACAGGAGCCAGATCGTCCAACCAAGCATACCGAGAAGGAGGGCGGTCAGCACCAACAACACTCTTGCCCAAGGGCTTTTCTTCAGCATCGCGTCAGCTAGGCCCCCGTCTCCTGGTTTGGTCGGAGAAACTGCTCTTCCCGCAGTAGCTTGGCCAGACTGAAGAGCGGCCAAACTTCGTCGTCTCGACGATAACACCCGTCGAGGTAGTTCTCACAGCGAATGTTCGTTGCCGGCGTTTCGCCAGTATAGTCAGTTGAGCTGAAGCGTCGAAAGCCAACGACCTCGTCCACCAGTATACCCGTCGGCACGTCCCTGCTGGCCAGCACCAAAACACGCGCATGACGGCCCATCAATGAGGCCCCGCCGCCAAGATAGGCCTTCAGATCGACGATCGTAATGAGTTGGCCTCGCACATTGGCGATTCCTCGCAGCCAGGGTCTGGCGCCCGGAACGCGCGTGATCGCGTTCGGAATCGGGAGTATCTCTCGAACATCGCTCCGCGCGGTAACGAAGTTCTCCTGGCCTAACTTGAAGCCGACTCCGACCCAGTCCTCGCCCTGTTTATCCCGGCCTTCACGATTTGCAATCGCGGTGCGGGCCCGCTGTTCCAAGGCTACCAGCAGCTCGAAGGGCTTGTCGCTTAGTGCGCTGAGCGTCAAACAAGACCCCCCATGGATCGACGCAATACCTCCTGCGCTTTCGCCACAAGAGCCGCGGCAGTTACCGGCTTGACGATATAGTCTACCGCACCCTGGCGCATCCCCCAGAGTCGATCGGTTTCCTGATTCTTGGTCGTCACCATCACCACTGGTATCGACTGAGTGGACGGGTCTCGGGTCAGGGTGCGCGTCGCCTGAAACCCGTTCACGCCCGGCATAACCACGTCCATTAAAATCAGGTCCGGGCGCATCTCTCTGGCCAGAGCAATGCACTCGGAGCCGCTGGTTGCAGAGATCGTCTCGAAGCCGTGCTTCTCCAGAGCCGTCTTCATGACATGGATTTGCGTAGGCGAGTCATCGACGATCATTACCAGCGCCACAATCAACTACCTGCTGTGCGATCTGATTTGGACGAGTGATTCCGAATTGCGCCGAGAAGCTCGTCTTTGGTGAAAGGCTTCGTCAAATACTGTTCGGAACCGACGAGCCGACCTCGAGCCCGGTCGAATAATCCGTCTTTGCTTGACAGCATGATGACCGGAGTCGCTTTGAATGCCTGATTATTTTTGATCAGCGAGCAAGTCTGATAGCCGTCCAGCCGGGGCATCATAATGTCGACAAAGATAATGTCGGGACGATGATCAGCAATCTTGGACAGGGCATCGAACCCGTCCACGGCTGTGAAAACTTCACATCCCTCTTTCGCGAGTAGCGTCTCGGCCGTCCGACGAATTGTTTTGCTATCGTCAACGACCAGGATTTTTAACCCCTCAAGGTCGAATTTCGATTCCACAACATTTCCGTTAGACACGCACTCCTCCTCAACGGACGCTTAAGAGTATGGGCCGGAAGCAACAAGTCTTGTCAATCGCTAGGCCAGAACGCCATTTTACATACTGGCAAGATGCCTTCCAACGAACCGCAGTGACCTGGCAGCCATCAAAGGCGGCGGAACCCGATCGAAGTTCGGTAACCTCTGTCCATTCCCTCCCGGCCCGGTAGCTCGGCGTATAGTAGCTTCCTCGTCATGGGCATAACTGCGAACCCGCACGCATCTTCAGATAAGGAACCCTGATGACCGACTCCCAACGTCTGCTAGGCGTGGTCATGGACCCAATCGAGAGCATCCAGCCTGGCAAAGACTCTACGCTAGCGATGTTGCTCGCCGCCCAGAGCCGGGGCTGGACGCTTATTTATTTTCGCCAGAATGACCTGGCTGTTCGGGATGGAGCGCCGCTCGGAGATGGCCTACAGATTAAGGTTTATGACGACACCAGCCGTTGGTATGAGACAGGTGAACAATGGGTCGGCGGTCTAGAGGAGCTGCAGGTATTGCTCATGCGCAAGGATCCTCCGTTCGATATGGAGTACATCTACACGACCTATATCCTTGAGTTGGCGGAGGAGCGTGGGTTGTTGGTGATCAATAAACCAGCGAGTCTCCGAGATATCAATGAGAAGGTCTACACATCGTGGTTTCCCGATTGCGCTCCCGCGAGCCTGATTACCAGAAATCTCGACGAACTCCGGCGATTCCTGACAGAGCAAGAGAAGATCGTCGTCAAACCGCTGGACGGGATGGGCGGGCGATCAGTTTTCATCGTGACTCACGGTGAGCCCAACTCCAATGTCATACTGGAGACACTGACCGACAACGCTTCCAAGTTTACTCTCGCGCAGCGCTATATCCCGGAGATCGCCGAGGGCGATAAGCGAATACTCCTTATCGACGGCTCACCCATCGAGTACGCACTCGCGCGGATTCCTGCGCCGGGCGAAAGCCGCGGCAACCTGGTCATGGGTGCCAAGGCGGAAGGCCGCGAGCTTACGCAGCGAGACCGCTGGTTGTGCTCCCGTGTCGGACCGATATTGAGAGCCAAAGGCATCGTATTCGCCGGGTTGGACATAATCGGAGATTATCTGACCGAGATCAACGTCACGAGTCCAACGGGTATTCGCGAACTGGACCGAGCATTCGGATTGAACATAGCGGATACGCTATTCGACGCTATAGATCGTCTGCTGCAAAAATAGCGCTGTTCTGATTGCCGCCGTGAATTGTTGTACACAACTCGCAGTCGGTTTGGGCGCTCTGCTGATCTGTGGCTGCGCGGACCAGCCCACAGAGTTGCACCGGCAGCGTATCTACGCCATGGGCACGTGGGTTGATCTGAGCATACGCGCTGCGGATGCCACCGATGCTCAGTCTCTCTTCGGTGAGATCGAGGTAGTACTGAGTGCTTTTGAGAAGGACTATTACGCCTGGGTACCCGGTCAGCTTGCGGAGCTAAACGACGCCATTCACGCCGGCGAGCCGGCGCTCGTGACGTCGCCATTGGCGGCGTTGATAGTCGAGGCGCAGCGGCTATCCGCGCTCAGCGAGGGCTTTTTCGAGCCCGGGCTGGGCGCACTCGTAGAGCTCTGGGGGTTTCATTCGAGCGTGCAGAACCCTCAGCTACCGCCGTCTGCAGACGAGATCTCAGCACATCTGGATGCCGGGACGAAGATCGCATCCCTGCGGATCGATGGCCAACGTATCGAGAGCAGCTCACGAGGACTTATGCTCGATCTGGGCGGAATCGCCAAAGGTGCTGCGGTCGATACGATTATTAGCCTGCTGCTCGAACGCGGAATCGAGCACGCTCTGGTAAATGCCGGCGGCGATCTCAGGGTCATCGGGCGATCCGGAGGACGACAGGACGAGCGGCGCTGGCAGGTCGGCATTCAACATCCACGCGAAATCGGCTTGCTCGGTATCGTCGAGCTTCAAAGTGGAGAAGCGGCGTTTACATCCGGCGACTACGAACGATTTTACGACCGCAACGGCACGCGACTCCACCACATAATCGATCCGCAAACAGGTTACCCGGTAACCCATACTCAGGCCGTAACGGTAATTGCCACGAATGGTGTCACGGCGGACGCGGCCGCGACGGCGCTCTTTGTTGCCGGGCCCGGCCGCTGGCGTCACGTAGCGCGCTTACTCGATATCGACTACGTATTGCGCGTCGATGCCAGCGGCGAGCTCGAACTAACGGCGCCGATGCGTGATCGGCTGAGACCGGCGGACGGAGTCGATTCGGATATAATATCTCCACCTGACGAGGACGGAGCAGATTGAGAGAGGTTCAGGCGAGCGCAAGTGTGACCGACCGGTTGAGCTCGACACTGTTCGTGGCGGCTCTGTGTCACGGTGTTGTCATCCTTGGTGTCACCTTCACGGCCGGCCCGCTCGGGGACCGCGACGCGCTGCCGACGCTTAGAGTCACACTCGTTGCGAACAGCCCCGAAGCGGAGAATCCATCGGCGGAAGACGCCGACTTTTTGGCTCAACGCACACAGGCCGGGTCCGGCGAACTGGCTGCTGGCGAACGCCCGACCAGAACACTGGCAGCCGATAGTCTGGTTACGCAACCGGGAAATCCCGGTGGCATGGATCGGCGCGACGGCCGGCCACGAGAGTTGGCGCCTAGCACCGAACTTTTGCTGACACGCAACCTCTCGCCGGAGCAACTCGATGCGCTGCCCCGGCCCAACGACAATCCGGCAAGCACCATTGAGAGCGCCGCGGAACTCATCGCCGGGCCGTCTATACCAACGCTGGCGATCGACGTGAGTACGCAGGCCGAGCTTCCGACTTACGAGCGGCGGGAACTGATCGCGAGCCCTAGCACCCGGGAATCGACACTCGCAACGTATCTGAATACCTGGCGCAGTCGAGTCGAGCGAATCGGTACGGTGAATTTTCCCGTTCAGGCGCGCGACCGGGGAGCCTTCGACAATCCGACCTTAGAGGTAGCCATTGATGCGGACGGTCGACTCGTGGATATCATTATCAGGCGGTCCTCGGGTAGCTCGACCCTGGACCAGGCAGCACTAACGATCCTGAGGATGGCGGCTCCATTCGAGCCCCTGCCGCCGGCCGTCCGAGCCGAATTTGACGTGCTTCGTTTCGCCTACGAGTGGGACTTCGAAGGCGGTTAGCCCGCAGTTTGGAGCCCGGGCAGGCGGTCGAAATTAGCACGATTGCGCCAGTTCGCCCCGGCTCGCAGCCGCCACAATCCCGTCGATTCGGTCAAAGGCTGGGGCGACCGCGGCCTCTCGGTTAAGATAGGGTGTGTATCTAAACTGGGCAAGAGGGTCCAGATGCGGACTCTGCAAGACCACTTCCTCATAGCGATGCCGGCGATGGGCGACCCGAATTTCAACGGGACCGTGACCTATCTGTGCCAGCATTCGGAGCAGGGCGCGCTCGGCATCATCATTAATCGGCCGTTGGACATTCAGCTGGGAGAGGTTTTCCGGCAACACGCTTTCGAAATCCTGGACGACGAGCAAGCAAACCAGCCGGTGATGGGTGGCGGTCCTGTGCAACCGGGTGTGGGCTTTGTGTTGCACCAGTCCGAGGATGACTACGAGTCGACGCTCGAAATCACCGGCGCAGAGATTAAGGTAACGGTGTCTAAGGATATTTTGAGCGCGATGGCTCGCGGCCAAGGCCCCCAACCTGCATTAGTCGCGCTCGGTTATGCCGGATGGGATGCGGGGCAACTCGAGTCAGAGCTCGCAGCCAATGTATGGTTAAGCACGCCTGCCGACACTGCGATCATCTTCAACACACCGTTTCAGAAACGCTGGGCAGCTGCAGCTGCTTTGCTTGGAGTGGATATCAGCCAGCTGTCAAGCTACGCGGGACATGCCTGAACCAACCGGCGGGACGCGCCGGTGACCGGCGATCGGAGTCCAGACATTCTCCTCGCTTTTGATTTTGGCTTTCGGCGAATCGGCATCGCCAGCGCCAACTTACGGACCCGCACCGCATCGCCTCTCACCACGTTGACCGTCAGCGGGAAACTTCCCTGGGCTGACCTGGACCGGGCGATCGACGACTGGCGGCCGGGGCAGCTCGTGGTCGGGTTGCCGAACGCCGACCTCGCCCGCGAAGTGGCCGAGCGAGCAGAGGAATTTATGACCGCACTTCGACAACGCTACGATCTGCCGGTAGCCGCGGTGGATGAATCGCTAACGTCGCGGGCTGCCCGCGCAGAGCTTAAGGAAGCTCGACGGTCGGGGTTGCTGCAGACACGCGTGCGAAAAGGAAAGGTCGACAGCCAGGCTGCCTGCCTGATCGCCGAGCAATGGATGCGTGGATGTGAGCGCAGCGGCGATAGCCACGGAAGAACTCGTTGAGTCACGCGGAGAATAGGGACACGATTTGTCTCGAGGAAGCACAGATACTCTCCCAGATTGCGTATCCGGGCGACCAGTATATTGTCCGTCTGCAGGCACCCCGCTGCGCCCTGCGCGCCAGTCCAGGAAGTTTCGCTCACCTGACGTGCGATCCGACGACACCGATGCGGCGGCCGTTGTCTATCATGCGGGCTAACGCCGATCAGGGCTGGCTCGAATTTCTTTATAAGCCCGTAGGTCGTGGGCTGGCACAGCTTGCGAACAGAACGATTGGCGAGAGCGTCAGCGTGCTCGGCCCGATCGGACACGGTTTCGTGCCCGATCCCGGAAGACCGGTCATACTGGCAATCGGTGGTGGAGTCGGAATTCCGCCGATATTCTTTCTAGCGGAGCGGCTCAAAGATGACCCGAGCGTCGAGCTTCTCGTATTAATGGGATCCGAGGTTCCGTTTCCATTCGAACTCGGGAAGTCGAGTCGGGTCTTGGACGGAATTCCCGGTGACGTTACCGCGACCATAGCCAGTCTGGAGGATTGGGGTATCGCGTCACGACTCGCCAGCAGCGCCGGCTACGCCGGCTGCTACGAAGGCATGGTCACGGATTTAGCACGCAGCTGGCTGGCGACATTTCCCCTGAGGCGACTGGACGAAGTACAGATCGTCAGCTGCGGGCCGCTGCCGATGCTCGCAGCAACGGCGGCGCTTGCCGAGGAATACGGCTTACCGTGCCAGGTCGCCGTAGAGGAATTCATGGCCTGCGGAGTTGGGGGCTGTGCCGGATGTACCATTCTCGTTCGAACTCCGGCCGGACCGGCAATGAAACGAGTGTGTGTCGATGGGCCGGTGTTCGAGGTACAGGACGTATTCCTGCTGCAGCAGGGGCGGCCGGTCACGCAGCGATCGAGAACGTCGTCTAACCGAAGTTGATCTTAGCTTCCAGGTTGGCACGGGAGTCCGCATGCACCAGTGCTTCTTCCATGCTGACTCTACCGTCCCGGTAGAGCTCTAACAGCGCGTCGTCGAAGCACTGCATGCCTGGTTCAGTAGTATTTTTGAAAGCCTCTTTGACCCCGCTAACATCCCCTTTAAGCATCAACTCGGAAATATGGGGGGTGTTCAGCATGATCTCCACGGCCGCTACACGATCGCCATCCTTACTCCTAACCAGCCGTTGAGAGATGATGGCGCGCAAATACTGAGACAGATCCATGAAGACCTGCCGGTGCTGCTCATGCGGATACATATTGATGATACGGTCCAGAGTCTCCGGTGAATTATTGGCATGTAGCGTTGCGATCGCCAGATGCCCAGTGCCTGCAAGATCGATTGTCGCCTGCATCGTCTCACGGTCTCTGATTTCGCCGATCAGAATCACATCCGCCGCCTCCCGCATGACGCTCCTCAATGCGCGCGAATAGGATCGTGTGTCCAAGCCGACTTCACGCTGATCGATGATGGACTTCTTATTGGGGTGGAGAAACTCGATCGGGTCCTCGATTGTGACGATATGGGACGCGGAGTGGTTGTTGCGATGGCCGATCATCGCTGCGATGGTCGTAGACTTTCCCGAACCGTTGGCACCGACCATCAAGATCATACCCCTGCGCAGCATGATGAGTTCCTTCATACTCTCCGGCATACCCAGTTCTTCCAATACGGGGATCTTGGGCGAGACAAAGCGAAGAACCATGCCGATATTGCCGCGTTGATGAAACACGTTGACGCGAAAACGGCCGATCTCAGGCTCCGAAATCGCGAAGTCGATCTCCAGCTCCCGGGTGAATTCCTCAAGCTGTTCCTCATTCATCAGCTCCAATGCTGCCTGCCGAACCATTTTTGGCGTCAATTCCATCTGGTTTACCGGCTGAAGCCTGCCGTCGATCTTGATCATGACCGGAGCGTACGTGGTGAAGAAGAGATCCGAAGCCTTTTTATCTGCCATCAACTTGAAAAGTGGCTTGACGTTCATAGCGACTGATTAAAAGCGCGCAGATCAGCTGATTAGTAGAGAGTGGCTTTTTCGGGGTCGTCAAGAAGCTTGAGACTCTGCGTGGCGCCGGTTACCGCAGATGTGTCTCGTTTACCCCCAAGCTTGATCTTGAGCCTGAGTTCGTTCATTGAGTCGGCGTTATGCAACGCCTCTTCGTAGGAGATAACGCCATCATCGAAGAGACGGAAGAGGTCCTGATCGAACGTCTGCATACCCAGCCGATTCGACTTCGCCATAACTTCTTTGATCTTCGCAACCTCGCCACGGAAGATCAAATCATTGATCAATGGGGATGCGAGCATAATTTCCATCGCAGCCACACGGCCGACTCCGCTCTCTCTGGGAATTAGACGCTGAGAGATCATCGCCTGCAGGTTGAGGGAGAGATCCATCAGCAGCTGATGTCGACGTTCTTCTGGAAAGAAGTTGATGATTCGATCTAGTGCCTGGTTGGCGCTGTTGGCGTGCAGGGTCGCAACGCACAGATGTCCGGTCTCGGCAAATTGTATTCCGTACTGCATCGTCTCACGGTCACGTATCTCGCCGATCATTATCACGTCCGGTGCTTGACGCAGAGTATTCTTCAGCGCAGCGAGCCAATTTTCGGTGTCCACGCCTACCTCCCGGTGCGTCACGACACAGCCGCCGTGCGGATGCACGAACTCCACCGGATCTTCGATGGTAATGATGTGGCCCTTTGAATTCGCATTCCGATGCCCGATCATCGCGGCCAGGGTGGTCGATTTACCGGACCCGGTACCACCTACCACCAGACAAAGGCCGCGCTTGACCATGGCGACTTCCTTGAGCTGAGACGGCAGCTCGAGTTCGTCGAAAGTAGGAATCTTCGTCTTGATGGTGCGCAACACAGCACCGACGTGACCTTGGGCGATAAATGCACTGACGCGAAATCGGCCAATGCCCTGAGGCGCTATCGCAAAATTGGCTTCCTTGGTCGCATCAAATTCTCGCGCCTGCTTGTCGTTCATGATCGAACGCACGATCAGCGAGCTCTGCTCGGGAGTCAGGGGTTTCTCAGCAAAAGGCTGAATCAGGCCATCGACTTTTATCGCCGGCGGAAAATGAGCCGTGATGAAAAGGTCGGAACCATCAATCTCGACCATTTTTTTGAGAAGATTTTGGGTAAGACGAATTGCTTGGTCGCGTTCCATCGCAACCTACTCCTTTTCTAGCGCTACGCTAGAAGCTCTCCTTGTTGACGGCTCGGTATCGGGCTTCTTCCTTCGTGATAAAACCCTGCTTCATGAGATCCTGAAGATTCTGATCCAGGGTCTGCATACCTTGCGCTTGCCCGGTCTGAATTGTCGAATACATCTGAGCGATCTTGCCCTCGCGAATAAGATTTCGTATCGCAGGCGTACCGATCATAATCTCATGGGCCGCGATGCGGCCGCCGCCCGTTCGCTTGAGAAGTGTCTGTGAGATGACCGCACGCAAGGACTCTGAGAGCATGCTTCGTACCATCTCTTTCTCCTCGCCTGGAAATACGTCCACGATGCGGTCGACAGTTTTCGCGGCGGAGCTCGTGTGCAGAGTTCCGAACACCAAATGACCTGTTTCCGCTGCCGTGAGTGCCAACCTAATGGTCTCGAGATCCCGCATTTCGCCCAGTAGGATGACGTCCGGATCTTCGCGAAGCGCAGAACGTAGCGCTTGACTGAAACCGAGAGTATCGCGATGCACCTCGCGCTGATTGATCAGAGATTTTTTGCTCTCATGCACGAACTCGATGGGGTCCTCGATAGTGAGTATGTGGTTGGGCTTGGTATCGTTGACGTAGTCGATCATGGCCGCAAGCGTAGTGGACTTGCCCGACCCGGTCGGACCCGTGACGAGGACGAGGCCACGAGGATGCATCGAGATATCCTTGAAGATGCGTGGACAGCCCAGGTCCTCTAACGTCAGAATCTTCGATGGGATCGTTCTGAATACGGCTGCACAACCGCGATTTTGATTGAATGCGTTGACTCTGAAACGAGCCAGGTTAGGAATTTCGAATGAGAAATCAGTTTCAAGGAATTCTTCGAACTCTTTACGCTGCCTATCGTTCATGATGTCATACACCATGCTGTGCACCAGCTTGTGCTGCAGCGCTGGCATATTGATTCGCTTGACGTCTCCGTCGACCCGGATAATAGGGGGCACGCCTGCCGACAGATGCAGATCCGACGCATTGTTTTTGACAGCAAACGTGAGTAGCTGAGCGATATCTACGGCTTCCATAAAGCTCCCTTTACACTGTTAGACTCGAGCCCCGGTTACGGCTATGGCGATGCTGGATATCCTATAGGCTAGAGCCAATTCAAAGCGTGACTGAAATCACGGACCACATTGCAGAAACGCTCGAACGGGTTCGATTAGCGCAATTTGCGGCCGGCCGAACCGTCGACGAGGTCACAGTTCTAGCCGTCAGCAAACAGCAACCCGTGGCGGCGATCCGGGCTGCCTACCAGGCCGGCCTGTGGAACTTCGGTGAGAACTTCCTCCAGGAGGCGATCGTCAAGCTCAAGGAGCTTGAGGCCCTGGACATCACCTGGCACTTTATCGGTCGGATTCAGTCCAACAAGACACGTGATATAGCCGAGCTGTTTCAGTGGGTTCACACGGTAGATCGCCTGAAGATCGCCGCCCGGCTCAACGACCAGCGCCCCCATTTTTCTCCGCCCTTGAATGTTTGTATACAGGTAAATCAGGCCGGGGAAGCGCAAAAAGGGGGGGTAAAAGAGTCTGAGGTAGCCGATCTTGCCCGCGCGGTGATGTCACTACCACGACTACGCTTACGTGGCCTGATGACGCTGCCTCCGACGACTCCGGATCCGCAGACCAACACACCCTTATTCGCCCGTCTGAATAGGCTCAAGGAAGTCCTGATCGAAGCTGGCATTCCTCTCGACACTTTATCGATGGGTATGTCAGCGGACCTCGAGGTAGCAATAGGTCAAGGCAGCACCATCGTGCGAATCGGCACGGCGATATTCGGCCCAAGAAACAGTATTCAACGCGAGCAGGGGGACTAGGAGCTAGCTCACCATGATATCTTTGCCCACCGGACAATAGGACATACCGAACTTCACCCATGCGCGACTCACTGTTCTTTCTCGTCAGAGTTCTGAGCCATCTCTATCTTCTGCTCTTCCTGATGCGCTTTATCATGCAATGGATTCGAGCGGACTTTTACAATCCCCTGGCGCAGTTTATCGTCAAAGCGACGAATCCCGTGATAATGCCCGTGCGCAGAGTTCTACCCGCTACCGCCAGTGTCGATCTGCCGACATTGGTCGTACTGATCGTGATCGAGGTACTTGTGACCTGGCTGCTGCTTAATATCGCATCGGCCCCCGTGATGTTGAGCGAGTTCGCGGTATACGTCCTACTACGGCTCGTGAGTCTTACGCTGTCGCTATACACTTGGACCATTCTGGTCTACGTGATTCTCAGCTGGATTAGCCCCGGCGGCGGCTATCATCCGTTGACGATGATCCTTGCTGAGCTCAATGAGCCCGTGCTAAAACCGATTCGCCGAGTGCTACCGATGATGTCAGGGTTTGATCTGTCACCGATGCTCGCCGTTATTCTGATTCAAGCCGTATCGCTCGCTCTGCCACTGCCCAGCCTCTTACGATGACACGGTTGTCCCGGCTGCCAGGATCCAAGACACTGTCAATTCAGGCCCTGATTAAAACCGAATGCGCGCCGTTCCGAGGTCGCATTCAGCGTGCCACAGAAGTCGGTGAAACGTGCTCGTGGAGTGCGCAGCCGGCGCAGATAGTTTCGAGTGACCGGCCTTGGGTTCCTACCTGAGGACCTGAAGACGCTGGTTGAAAAAGGCAGATAGGCTAGTTGTTCGATCAGGCAATTCGTCGTCGGCTGACGCGCTATTCAATCCGTTTGCGTTGCTTTGACGGCGTTGCGAATACGGATGAGATCGCTATGAGTGACATAGAGTAATCCGGCGACTTTCCGGACGACATGGTCTTCATGTTTATCCAGGTGGTCGTCCGCGAGGGCTATGCGCCACAACATCTCGATCACCGTATGCTTCTCGGCCTCGGACAACCGTTCGTGCAGTACACGAGTGAAATCTTGCAGAGAAACGGAATGATCAGCCTTTTGTTCCGCCTCCTTGATCAGAAGCAGCGTTTCCTCTTCAGTCAAGTCGAAGTGTGCCTGCAGTTGCCGAATGACGGCCTCGGTCTCCCTGACATCTTCTTCGTAATCAGCTCGGACTATCTCGATCAGCAACGTCGCGGTCGCCAGACGTAGCGCATGCTCACGGCCTGGAGCGTCCTCCTGATCGGGGTTGATCAGGGTCTTATTAAAAAGTTCCCGAAGTTGTTTGAGCATCAGGGCGCACTTGGCTCGGATCGTAGTCCGGAGGAGATCCCAGGCTGAAAAAATTCAATCACCATGTTACGCAGTTCGATTAATCTGCCGTGGAAAAAATGCTCCGCACCACTCATTATCCTGAGATTGGGGCCCGGCTCCAAGGAGTTCAGCCACTCGACGACGGCGTCGGCATCAACCACATCATCGTTGTCGCCCTGTACGATCAACCAGGGACATCGGGGTTGGTCAATCCGGCCGGCGATACTTGCAACGGGCGGCGCCACGGTCACGAGGCCGGCTGTCACGAGCTGTGGAGCTACTTTGAGGGCAACCAAAGCGCCGAAGGAAAACCCACCGAGGTAGAGTCGGAGTTCAGGCCACTGTAGCCGAGCCCATGCTGCCACGGCGAGGGCATCTTCGGTCTCGCCGACTCCGTCCCCATAGCTTCCCGCCGATTCACCGACACCGCGAAAATTGAAGCGAACTGCCACACATCTCAGGGAGAGGAAACTGCGTGCTAGCGTGCGTACGACCTTGTTGTCCATCGTGCCGCCGTGTAGCGGATGAGGATGACAGAGCAGCGCAATTCCGGCCGGGTCTCGCGCGGAAGGGCTTTCCTGGATACCTTGAATGGCGCCGGCGGGGCCTCGCAGGCGGAGCGTCCGGGCGGCGTGAGCTCGGCTGGTCACCTGGGCCGTGACTCGACTAGTCACGCGGCGATGCGAAGACCGCAATCCCAGCCACGCCGAAGCACGCTATCAGGCGCGTGTGGCGATGCTCAATCATCTTCGCCGTGCTCAAACTTCAGCGCGGCTGAGTTGATGCAATATCGCTGCCCGGTCGGCTGCGGGCCATCAGGGAAAACGTGGCCGAGATGGGCGCTGCAGTTAGCGCAGACGACCTCGTCTCGACTTATCCCGCCGCTTAAGTCCTGGCGCGTTACGACCGCGTCATCCGCAGCCGGCGACCGGAAACTCGGCCAGCCGGTACCCGAGTCGTATTTCTGTCCGGAAGAGAACAATTCACGACCGCAGCAAACGCAATGATACCGACCGGCATCTTTTTGATGAACATAGTCGCCGCTAAACGGTGATTCGGTTCCCGCCTCTTGGGTTATTCGGTACTGCTCCGGCGTCAGACGCTGCAGCAGATCCTGCTTCGAAGGCTGTTTCATTGCGGCCATGTGCTTACATCCAGGGCTTGCTCGTCGGACACATCGTACGCATTACTGCCGATGCGAGTTAGTCAGCCCGGCCTTCAATGTTATCGTAAGACCACGATGAACGGGATCATCGAACTTCAGGCAGTCACGAAACGGTATGCCGATACGGCGGTACTCGAGAACCTGAGCCTCAGCATACCTCCCCGCGTAGTAACGGCTGTCATCGGGGAGAGCGGCAGCGGAAAATCCACGTTGCTGCAGCTGATCAACGGACTCGTCCTTCCTGATGCGGGTGCCGTGTCCGTCTTTGGGGAACCGCTGCCGCGAGCCGATCTGAGTCGATTTCGGCGCCGTATCGGTTACGCCGTCCAAGGCACGGGGCTCTTTCCGCATATGCGCGTGGCACAGAATATAGGGCTTCTGGGCGCCCTCGAGGGGTGGTCGCCGACTGAAATCGGCGCGCGCACGGCGGAGCTGATGACGCTGATGGATCTGGCGTCGGAACTGACCGACCGCTATCCGTATCAGCTCTCGGGCGGACAACAGCAACGGGTAGGAATATGCCGTGCGATGTTCCTCCGGCCCGAGATTCTTTTGCTCGATGAGCCCTTCTCGGGCGTCGATCCATTGACCCGAAGAGAGATCCACGCGCGCTTTCTCGATCTGCTTGCGGCCGAGCCCGCGACCGTCATCTTGGTAACCCACGATATCGCGGAGGCCAGACGTCTGGCATCCAAACTCGTGATCGTTCACGAGGGTCGGCTCCTGCAGACAGGCGCAACGGCGGAAGTCGTGAACTCTCCCGCAAACGCTTACGTGGCCCGTTTGTTCGAGGACCAGCATGACGGCTAATCGTTGGGTGCTGCTGACGTCGTGTTTGTGCTTCTGCTCAGGGCTGGGCGCGCAGTCTGAACCGATCGTGGTCGGTAGTAAGAACTTTACCGAGAGCTATGTACTCGGGGAAGTGATGGCGCTACTGCTGGAGTCCCGCGGTATTCCGGTCGAGAGAAGATTCGGATTCGGCGGTACGCTCGTCGCATTCGAAGCACTAAGGGCCGGGGAGATCGATGTCTACGCCGAATACACTGGAACGATCAGCCAGACCATTCTAGGCGCCGCTGCTGCACTCGATGGCAGCACGTTGTCCGCGGCGCTGGCGCCGCTGGGCCTCGAAACGCTACCTGCACTCGGGTTCGACAATACATATGCCCTGGCAGTGACGACCCCAACCGCGCAACGCTATGGCCTGCGTACAGTCTCTGATCTTGCGGCGTTGCCCGACTTCAAGTTTGGACTAAGCCATGAATTTCGGAATCGAGCGGACGGCTGGCCGGGTCTTAAGCAGGCCTATGGACTACCCCAGGATAGCTCGGGTATCGAACATGGGCTCGCGTATCAAGCACTGCTGGAGGAGGAGTTCGATGTCACCGATGCCTATTCCACCGACGGCGATCTACTCAGATATCGACTTGTGGTGTTGGAAGACGACCGCAATTACTTCCCGAGCTACAGGGCTGTGCCGCTAGCCCGGCTAGACCTGGATGCGACTGCCAAGGTGGCCCTGAGCGAGCTCGCCGATCGCCTGGACGACACCTCGATGCGCGCAATGAACGCGGAAGTAGTGATCGAGAATCGAAGTTTCGCCGAAGTCGCTGCGGCGTTCCTCCTCGGCCAGGGTCTGATCACGACCAGCCAGGCGCCTGCTGCCGGCCTCTGGCCGAGTCTTGCCAGAAATACCTTAGTGCACTTGAAACTGACCGGCATTGCGCTGTTTGCAGCTTGCGTGGTCGGCCTGAGCTTGGCTCTCGTTGTGTATCGCTCTCGCCGTTGGTCCGCGGCAGTGCTCTATATCGCCGGGCTGCTCCAAACAATACCGTCCATCGCATTACTTGCGTTGATGATTCCCATCGCCGGCGTCGGGCAGAAACCGGCGATCATCGCGCTGTTCCTCTATTCGCTACTCCCGATCGCACGCAATGCGATCACAGCCCTGGTGACGATCGACCCGCTACTTCGACGTGTCGCAACGGCGCTGGGGCTGACTCACTTCGAGCAGTTAAGGCATATATACGTTCCGCTTGCTCTACCGCACATGCTCTCTGGGATCAGAATCGCAGCGGTTGTGAGTATAGGAACGGCGACACTAGCAGCCTTCGTTGGCGCGGGCGGCTTAGGCGAGCCCATCGTGACAGGCCTGGCATTGAACAACACGAGCTTGATCCTCCAGGGCGCTATTCCGGCAGCGGCGCTTGCACTCTGTACCGAACTGATGTTCGAGGCGATCGAGCGTTGGCTGGTCCCGCGTCACCTCACGTCAGGTCGGTTAAACGCTTAACAAGCTCTTAGGAGTCTGACGGATCACTGCCCTGCAGTAGCAGTTCGTTCATCCGTTGGACGAATCCGGCTGGATCATCGAGCGGCTGGCCCTCGACCAGCGTCGCTTGCTCCAAGATCACCAACGAGAGACTCTCGAACTTTTGATCGTCCCTCTCCTGGTCCAGCCGTTGAATCAGCGGATGCTGGAGATTGATTTCCAGAGAGGGTGCGTTGTCCGGAGCCTCTTGTCCTGCCGCCTTCAGAAGTTCCCGCATCTGGAACCCCAGCTCCTGCTCGCGGAGCACCAAGCACGCGGCCGACTCTCTAAGCCGTTCGCTAATTCGCACCTCATCGATCTGATCTCTAAGAACTCGCTTAACTCGTTTCAACAGGTGTTGTTGATCCTTCGTCGGTTTCGGCTGGACGACCTTATCCTCATCACCGTTGTTCAGATCCAGATCGCCGCGGCTAACGTCTCGGAATGACTTCTCGCGATACGTGGTGAGATGCTGCATGACCCATGCGTCGATTCGCTCTGACAGGAGTAACACCTCGACGCCCTTCTCACGCAGGCCCTCTAGATGCGGGCTATTGCGAGCTGCCGTGGGCGACTCCGCGGTCAAGTAGTAAACGGTATTCTGCTCGGCGATTAGATCATCAAGATAGTCGTCCAAAGACCGATCGGGCTCCAGGCCATCTGAATGGGTACTATTGAAACGAAGCAGTCTCGCAATTTTCTCGCGGTTGCCCGGATCTTCCACGATACCTTCTTTGAGTACCGAGCCAAACGCCGACCAAAATGTACGGTATTTATCAGCGTCATCCTTGGCCAATCGTACTAGTAGATCCAACAGTCGTTTAGTCAGAGCGCTCTTGATGGCTGTGACATTCGAATCCTGCTGTAACAACTGTCGGGATATATTTAGCGAGAGATCGCTAGAATCGACTATGCCGCGGACAAAGCGAAGATATAATGGCAAAAATTGCGTGGCCTCATCGCTAATGAAGACTCGCTGAACGTAGAGCTTTACGCCTCTAGGAGACTCGCGATTCCAAAGATCGAAGGGAGCCGTTGCCGGGACGTACAACAGACTCGTATATTCACGCTTGCCTTCCACGCGATTGTGACTCCAGATCAGGGGGTCCGTGAAGTCATGCGCAATATGCTTATAGAACTCGACGTATTCTTCAGCGTCGATCTCGGAGCGTGGCCGGGTCCAGAGTGCTTTGGCTCTATTGACGACCTCCTCCTCATCGGTACCGTCGGCTCCAACTACCAGACGAACCGGAAACGCGATGTGGTCAGAGTATTTTCGGATAAGCGCTGTAACGATCGTCTTCTCCAGAAACTCTGATTCCTCAGCCTTCAGCGTCAGCTTTACAGTCGTACCCCGCTCGGGCTTTTCGATCGTCTCTACTGTGTACTCACCCTCTCCGGTCGAAGTCCACTTCACAGCCTCGCCCGGCGGCGTACCCGCCCGACGGCTCGAAACTTGTACCTCCTCAGCAACAATAAACGCTGAATAGAAGCCGACCCCGAATTGGCCAATAAACTGAGTGTCTCGCTTGGCTTCACCGCTCAGTTGGCCGATAAACTCCGCCGTTCCTGAGCGTGCAATCGTCCCTAGCTGTTCTACGATTTCGTCGCGAGTCATGCCGATACCGCTGTCGCTAACACACAGAACCCGGTTGTCCGGATCCAGTCTTACGGTAATGCCCAGATCCGGTTCATCTTCCAGCAGTTCAGGTGCCGCGAGAGCCTCGAATCGCAACTTATCATTGGCATCGGAGGCATTGGAGATTAGCTCCCGTAGGAATATCTCCTTATTACTGTACAAAGAGTGCACCATAAGGTGCAGTAATTGCTTTACTTCGGCCTGGAAACTGAATGTCGCTTGCAGCTTGGAATCGGCCATACGCCCGCTCGGAGTGTTCGAATTCCCGGGCTAGATGGGGGCACGAGAGAAAATTTCAAGCGTTAGACTGGCTTGAGACCGGATTGGAATCGCGCCGAAGGCTGGGAAACCATGCAGCTATCAGAGCGGCGAACCAGAATGCAACGCTTCCCAGTGCGGCCCCGGCCAGGGCTGCGGCCCACGGCGTCCGCACCTCGGCCATCTCGACTGCCAGTAGGATCAGCGCGGCCGCAAATCCGATTTCCAAGCATCGCACCCGTAGGCGCTCCCAGGTCAGAATCACGGAGAAAACAAGATCTTCGAACTCATCCAGCCACTGAAGGACTACTTCCACCGCCTGTTCCGCCCTGCATTCTCGCAACTTTCGCCGTCGAATCAGACTACTGGGTCAAGGCCGGCGTTGCTGTGAGAAAGCTCTCAAAAGAGGAAAGTTGTGCAGGACAAACGGGTTTGACTTATTGTAAGTTGACAGCCTGAAACGTCTCGACTCGATCGAGTACGGCAGCAATAGCGGGAGACATGCAAAGAATCCTCATATTGAACCCGAAAGGCGGTTCCGGAAAAACGACGCTTGCCACCAACCTGGCCGCCAGCTTTGCTGTCTCCGGAAGCTGGCCAGCGTTAATGGACTTGGACGCACAGGGTTCCAGCATGCGCTGGCTCTCCAAACGCCCCAATGAGCAGGCCCCGATCTACGGAATTGCCGGTTTCTCGCGATCGGCAGCGGTTACACGGAGCTGGCAACTTCGCGTACCGCGAGATTGCGACCCGCTGATTATCGATACGCCGGCCGCACTGGAAACTCATGATCTTCCGGAGATCACCCGGGGAGCAGATATCATCCTCGTTCCCGTGATGCCGTCAGACATTGACATTCACACCGCCGCGAAATGCATTGCGGACCTACTCCTCGTGGCGAAGATCAAGCGATCTGACGATCGAATCGGGATAATCGCGAGCCGGGTGCGATCGAAGACGTTGGTATCTCAGTCACTGATGCGATTCTTAATGAGCATCGATATTCCGCTGATCGCAACACTCAGAGACTCGCAAAATTATCTCCGCGCCGCAGAATTAGGAGTTGGAATTTTCGAAATGCCGACATGGCAGGTTTCGAAGGATCTAGATGAGTGGCACAGTCTGTTGGGCTGGCTTGACAGGGACAAGGAGAGCGTAAATTCCAGTCCAGAGGTAGCGGTCAGAGGATAGACCGACTAATCGATTAGGAGTCGGCTGGCTCGTCTACTTTCCACGTCTGACGAATCTTGTCGGCCCAGTTATTGTAGCCTCTCCAGCTATAGATCGAGGCGTCTAACGGCGAACGTTGAGCCGGCCGAGTATTATCCCGGGACAACCACTTCCGATAGGCTTCCCAACCCTGTTGCTCGCTGTTACGAGGATTACTAGTCGCCGTAGAACGCGTTGCCTCGGTGGCGCTGTTCACCCTTCCTCTGCGGTTTGCTTCGCCGTGATATAACGCCGGGCGAAACTGGTGATTCTTATGGTCGCTCATCTTGCTAATGACAATCCCTGTCGTCGCAGTGAGAACAAGTTTAACGATTGACGACCCGGGTTCGCCAGGAACTAGATCACAAAGAGTTTATATTTTTTACCTTATATAACAATACCTTACGATCGTTTTAACGTAATATTCGATGGCCTCTAACGGGCTGATCGAACGCCAAAGCCATCCGCGCATTCAGGACAGAATTCGATAACACGGTATGTAGCCTGAAGGATCCGCGAGATGCATTCGGCGTTGCGCCACGAAATCTCTTAGTAAACGATCCACCGATTCGATGAGCGCTGGTTCACCGTGAAGCTCGAACGGACCATGTTCCTCCACCATCCGGACGCCGGATTCGCGAACATTTCCAGCGACGATTCCGGAAAACGCCCGTCGCAGATTCACGGCCAGCTGGTGAGCAGGTTGGTCCTTGTGAAGATCTAGGGCCGCCATATTCTCATGGGTTGCCTCAAACGTTTGCTGGAACTCGTACCTGATAGACAGCATCCAATTGAAGAAATAGGCATCGTTATTCTGCGCGCGGAAGTTTTGCACATCTTTTAGCCCGTCATGTATGACCATGGCGACTTCCTTCGGGTCGGCAAGAATCACCTGATAACGAGCCTGCGCATCCGGACCCAAGGTAGCTCCTACGAACTCGTGCAACTGACGAAAGTATGTCTCGCTGGATCTCGGTCCAGTCAATATTAAGGGTAGATGCATGGACTCATTTCCCGGACTCAGCAAGATGCCGAGGATATAAAGAATCTCCTCGGCCGTACCGACACCGCCAGGAAACACGACAATCGCATGCGCCATACGCACGAACGCCTCCAGACGCTTCTCCATATCGGGCATGATTACCAGTTCATTTACGATTGGATTCGGGGGCTCCACAGCAATAATCGTGGGCTCGGTGATCCCGAGGAAACGGCCTGTCCGGATTCGCTGCTTCGCGTGGCCAAGCCCTGCGCCTTTCATCGGTCCTTTCATTGCTCCGGCGCCACAGCCGGTGCATACATCTAACTTTCTTAGGCCAAACTGATAACCCACAGCCTTAGCGTAATCATATTCCTCCCGGCTGATCGCATGCCCGCCCCAACATACGACCAGGTTAGGTTTCTCGTTGGCACGGAATACCCGCGCGTTTCTCAACAGATGGAAGACCGCGTTGGTGACCCCTTCAGATGTTGATAAATCGAACCAGTTACTGCTCATTACCTCATCGTGGGTATAGATGAGGTCTCTGACCACTGCGAATAGCTGCTCGCGAATCCCGCGGATCATCTGGCCGTCGACGAATGCGGATTCGGGCGCATTTTCCAAGGCCAGCTCCAAGCCCCGCTCCTGCTGCACGATCTCGATACGGAAGTCCTGGTTCCTGCGGAAGATTTCCCTGATATTGTCGTTCTCGGTTCCAGCGTTCAAGACTGCGCGTGAACATTGCCGCCACAGCTCGTGGAGACCGCCTTCTCCTGTATCCCGAAGCTGCGCGACTTCGGCTCGAGACAGTATTTCCAGGCTCCCTTCCGGAGTAATACGTGCGTCCATAACTCAGGCTACCTGATCTTTTAGCGCTCTTGCGGAGATGACGGACTTCTCAGGGACGTATTTCGATAGGAATCGCTTCGTCGGTCATGAGCCAGATATCCACCATGTCGGAGTTGGAGACGGCGATACAACCATCCGTCCAATCCCAGGTCTGATAGCGGCTCTCGGAATATTTGGGCTCATTCGGCTGACCATGGATCATGATCTGGCCACCCGGATCGACCGCTGCTGCTCGCGCCCTTGCGACATCCTCTGAGTCGGGGTAAGAAATTTGAATCGAAAGAAAGTAATCGCTACTGGGGTTCCTCGCTCCGAGCTGGTAAATCCCCTCCGGTGTTCTGAAGTCGCCCGAACGCTGCTTCGGCCCGTTCGGAATCAGCCCGAGTGCAATCTCGAAACTGCGCAATACCTCTCCGTCCTTGAGTAGATACAGTTTGCGTTCGGATTTAACGACGAGCAGATAGTCGGCCTTTTCATGCTGCGAGACGAAGCCAGGCGCAGCTGCCGGACGCTCGGCCATCACCAAGCCGAGCCCAAGAATAAAGCCGATCAAAGGTAGCCGCTTCATCGTGCTCACGACTCTAAAGCATCTTGATCAAGAATAGCAATGCAACGTGCGCTGTTACGCCTCAGCCGCCCGAGCCGATATGCGGGCTAGCTTGGCGCTGGTAGACTTCGCCACCTACATGAGGATTCGATTTATTTCAGCTCGGCTATGAAACCCTTAGAAAGTCGTTCATTGCTGCAATTTTGGGCGCCGCAGTACTGGTTTACCTGGCTGGTCTATGCTTGGATGCGAGCCATCGTTTTCCTGCCCTTCTCCTGGCAGCTGTGGCTCGGCAAGCGACTGGGGCGAGCCTTGCAGCTCCTTCTTTATCCGAGACGACAAATTGCGGAGCGAAACTTGGCTGTATGCTTTCCCGAGTTGTCCGATCAAGAACGGAACACGCTGCAGCGAAAGCACTTCGAAGCCATTGGGGCATCGGTCACCGAAATGTCGATGGCGTGGTTCGGCTCAAAAAAGACTATTCGCGATCTGATCCATGTTGAAGGTGAGGAGAACCTGCGCGACGCGCTCGCTAAGGGCAAGGGCGTTATTTTGTTCTGTGCGCACTTCACGACATTCGAGTTTTTCTCCCCGACTTTGGAGCAGCTGTGCCCCACCGTGTGCGCAATGTATCGTATTCAGCGCAACGAAATGATGAACGTGATCATGACTAGAGGTCGCAGACGCTCCATCGATAAGCTATTTCAGAAGAACAGCCCTCGAGAGATGCTGCGAAGTCTCGCCGAAAATGCGGTTGTCTGGTACGCAGCGGATCAGAGTTATCGAGGCAAATACAGCGCTTTGGTCCCGTTTTTCGATGTGCCGGCCATGACCAACACGGCTACCAGCCGTCTCGTGAAGATGAGCGGCGCAACATTGCTTACTTACTTTGGCCGAAGACTTCCGGATGACTCAGGCTATGTTCTGAATATCGGCGCACCACTCGAGAACTTTCCCAGTGATGATCTGGTGAAAGATACGACTCGCCTCATGAAGGAACTGGAAACCTACGTGCGCCAATGTCCTGAACAATATTGTTGGATCCACCGACGCTTTAAAGGCCGGCCGGAACCCTATCCGGATCTGTATCAGAAACACAAGCAACCCGCTTGACGCCGCCGCAAAGCAGTTAAAGTATGCGTTCCAGTCAAGATGACCTATCGCTATCGCGATTTTGGTCGCCCCGCTACTGGCCGATCTGGGGTCTATGGTTGTGGCTGCACTGCTGGGTCTACTTGCCGTTCCGTTGGCAAGTCGCGATCGGCAAGAAATTTGGACGTTTCTTAGGGCTTGTCTTGCGCAAGAAGTCACGGATCGCGCTGCGAAATCTGGAGATCTGTTTCCCCGAACTCACAGACGCCGAACGAGCCCGGTTGCGTGACCGGCACTTTGAAGCGTTGGGTGTCTCGCTTGCTGAGTTCGGCTTAGCCTGGTACGCGCCGATCGGGCGCTTGCGAGAGCTTATCCGCGTTGAGGGCCGAGAGAACCTGGAGAGAGCTCGTCAAAAGGGCAACGGCGTCATTCTGTACGTCGCCCATTTCACGTGTCTCGAAATCGGGGTCTCTATACTCGAGGATCTCGGTCCACGCTGCAGTGCCATGTACACGCCTCAGGGGAATGCGATGATCGACACGATGATTCGCCGCGGACGGCGTCGTACTGTCAAGGAGCTAATCCCGAAGGACAACGTGCGCGTACTGCTGAGGAGCCTGCGTAACAACGCGACGGTAATTTATCTACCCGATCATGCCAATGTCGGGAGTCGTAGCGCGTTATTGCCTTTCTTCGGCGAACCGGCACTCACGACTACCGCAACCAGTAAGCTCGCCAAACTCAGCGGCGCAACCGTTTTGGCCTATTTTTTTCGTCGTCTGCCCGATGACTCAGGGTACGTTGTGAATATCGCGCCGCCCCTCCCCAATTTCCCAAGCGATGATCCGGTCCATGACACCCGCCGCTTGGTGGCACAGCTGGAGGACTATATTCGCATCGCGCCCGAGCAATACGTGTGGACTTATCGAAGGTTCAAGGGCCGTCCCTCATCCTATCCCGACATTTATTGCGCTGACTGATAACCCTGGACAAGAGCCTGCCAGCCACGCGAATCGAACGCATTTCCGGTCTCCAATGCCACCTTTCTCAGTGAACGCTTGAGCCGCTTTAGATTTCCTTCACGCCACGAACCGGAATCTCTGACTTTCCCCTTATCAAAATCGACAAGAAACACCTGCCGATTATCGTCGATTAGAATATTGCGCGCGTTCAGATCCGTGTGATCTACACCGTGGTTGTGGAAACGCCGCAACGTGCGTCCTATGAGTTCCCATTGCTCGAGAATATCATTACCGTCATTCAGAATAGACTCAAGCGGTCGAGTGTTGTCGAGATACTCGGTGATGATGTCGGCCGTGTAGCCGAATCCATAGCGGTAAACGCGTGCCGCGATGGGCCGTGGCACTGGCAAATTTCGCTCCGACAACTCGGACAACAGGTGCCATTCCTGGAATGCGCGAGTCCGTTCGACGCCTCGCCAGATATATCGATCCCGGATAAAACGCCCGACGAAACCGCCCCTCTGATAATGACGAAGGACCCAGGCATCGTCACCGTGACGGACGAAGACCACTGACCCCCGTCCTGAGGCCTCACCGAAAACCTTACCCGCAGCGCGCCAATACGATTCTTGAAACCAGTTCTCGGAAACCTGCTCCAGACGTCGCGCATCGTACAAGACAACGCTGTTTTCTTGCCAGTTAAGCGTAGGTTCAACCACCGCAGCAAAGTTTATCACTATCGAGTTGTGTAGCGGACTGGCTGACGTCGCGCCGTCAGATCTCTTGCTGAGCGCTGCTACGAGTGTCTTCGTGTGCGCCACCAAGTGCGGTCACTACGGCACTACAAACTGTGTCGACAGAGATCTCCTTCATGCAACGGAAATGACCCAGAGGACAGTGTCTCTGAAAACACGGGCTGCACTCGAGGTTCAGATAGAACACTCGTTTGGTATCCGTTAGTGGCGGAGTAAATGTCGGCGAGGATGAACCGTATAGAGCGACGACGTATGTCTGTACTGCCGCCGCCAGATGCATGAGCCCTGAGTCGTTCGTAACGGCGACCTTCGCTGCGCTTAATAGATCCGCTACCTCGGCCAAGCTGGTCTCACCACAGAGGTTACGCGCTCCGAGTCGATCTACGGACGTTAGAATCGCGTCGCCGAGTTCTCTCTCTTTTGCCGACCCCAACACCCAAACACGAATTCCGACTCGTGCCAAGCGCGACGCTAGATCTGCGAAATACTTGAGCGGCCAGCACTTTGCAGGACCGAATTCTGCGCCGGGCATTAATGCGACGGTATCCGCATCGGTATTGATCCCGAAACGGTCTAGCGTTCGGCCACGGCTCTGCGCATCGACCTGCAGTGACGGGTTGTCAACGGCTGGAAGTTCGGTCTCGGCTCGTTCGATTCCGAGCGCGACGAATCGCTTGACGGTCTGGTCGAGTACCTCGGGGTCGAATGGCCGCATGTCATTCACCAGACCGTACCGCCATTCTCCCCTAAAGCCAGTGCGCACCGGAATGGATGCAAAGTACG
>SMWC01000054.1 GCA_004357505.1 Gammaproteobacteria bacterium
CGCTCAGGCGGGCGGACCTTCGGTATTTTCGCTGGTATCAGCGACTATCCCGGGACCGAGAACGACTTGGACTTCACGGCAGCAGATGCGATCCGTGTTCGCGACGCATTGATTCGCGGCGCCGGTATGCGACCGGAGGATGCGGTAACGCTCACCGATGCGGATGCGACGGTGGCCAACGTCGCGAGGGCCGTGGCCGACATTGTCTCCCGGGCGGGCCCCGATGACACGTTTGTGTTCTTCTATTCGGGTCACGGCGATCGTGTCGAGCGTGCCGCGGGACCCGAAATCTCCGACCCGGACGCGCTCGACGAGACGATCGTGTTGTACGACGCGCAAATGCGAGACGATGAGCTGCGTGACCTGTTCGCGTCCATTCGGGCTGGCACGACGTTGTTATTTCTCGACTCCTGCTTTAGCGGCGGGTTTGCTAAAGACGTGATCTCTGTACCTGGTCGAATGGGTATGTTCTCCTCCGAGGAGGATGTCACTTCCCAGGTTGCGGTGAAATTCCGGGCGGGCGGTTATCTTTCGGTCTTCCTGAGTGAGGCGATCGGCGATGGTTTGGCCGATGAAGACGGTGATGGATCGATCACGGCTATAGAACTTAGCGAATACGTGCATTACCGTTATCGGAACGATGTGAAATCGACCAATCCCAACGACTTCGTGCGGACCGGTGGCCGGCGATCCGGTTACCAGCACCTGGTCGTCGATCGCGGCAGCGTGGGCCCCTACGATATTCTCTTGACGCGGTCCTTATAACGACATCCCGGCGGCGGCGCTCGCCTGGCGCAACTTGTCGATTCTCCAGGAATACGGAGCACGGCAGCCGACTAGCGATGGATTCGAAGACAAGGAATCAATTCTCTCTCCTAACGCAGCGGCGGTTCGGGCCGTTCTTCGCGACGCAGTTTCTCGGCGCGTTTAACGACAACGTCTTTAAGAACGCGTTACTGATTCTTATCGCGTTTCAGGTTGTCGGAGTGGGCTCGTCCGACTCGAACACCTCGATCAATCTCGCTGCGGGAATTTTCATACTGCCATTTTTCCTATTTTCTGCTTCCGCAGGTCAGCTCGCGGACAAATATGAGAAGTCCTTTCTCATCAGACTCATCAAGCTGTTCGAGATCTCGATCATGATCTGCGCAGCCGTTGGTCTCTATCTGCGCAGCGTTCCATTCCTGATCGGTGTGCTGTTCCTGATGGGAACGCAGTCGGCGCTGTTCGGTCCGGTCAAGTACGGGATACTCCCGCAGTTACTTGGGGACGATGAGTTGATCGGCGGTAATGGACTCGTCGGCATGGGAACCTTCATGGCCATCCTGCTCGGTACCATGGCAGGAGGCTTGCTTGTCGGCATTCCGGACGGTGGCACGATCGCGGTCGGAATGATCGTCGTCACGGTCGCCTGCATGGGATATTGGGTCAGCCGCAGTATTCCGCCAGTGCCCACGGTAGATCCCAGCCTCAAGGTCAATTGGAATGCGCTGACCGAGACCTGGCGAATCATTCAATTCACTCGGCAAAGCAGGACCGTATTTCTGTCCGTGATCGGAATCTCGTGGTTCTGGTTTTTCGGCGCCACCTACCTTGCGCAATTCCCGAATTTCACGCGCGTGGTACTGCACGGGAACGAACAAGTCGTGACGCTATTGCTGGCGCTGTTTTCAGTCGGTGTCGGTGTCGGATCGCTGTTTTGCGAACGCCTGTCAGGACGCATGGTGGAACTCGGCCTCGTACCGTTCGGCTCAATCGGTTTGACAGTCTTCGGAATCGACATTTTTTTCGCGGTGCCGGACGCCGGTGCGGGAGAGCTCGTCGGCGCGATTCAATTTCTGCAGGCGCCGGGAAGCTGGCGGGTCTCGGCCGATGTCATCCTGATCGGTTTATTCGGCGGATTCTATGTGGTGCCACTCTACGCGTTGGTACAGCAGAGAAGTAAAGCCAGTCATCGCTCCCGGATCATCGCCGGTAATAACGTCCTCAACGCACTGTTCATGCTGATGTCCGCTGTTATGGCGATCAGTGTATTGGCGGCAGGTCTTTCTATTCCTGAACTCTTTTTGTTGACGGCCGTCCTTAATGGACTCGTCGCGATCTACATTTACACGGTCGTACCCGAGTTCCTAATGCGATTCATCGTCTGGATTTTGATCCACACGGTTTATCGGATCCGTAAAGAGGGGCTCGAGCGGATCCCCGAGCGAGGGCCCGCAATCTTGGCATGTAACCACGTGAGTTATGTGGATGCACTCGTGATCGCAGGCTGCGTCCGCCGGCCGATCCGATTCGTCATGTATCACAAGATCTTTCAGATTCCACTACTACGTTTCGTGTTTCGAACTGCCGGCGCGATCCCAATCGCCAGCAGAAAAGAAAATCCGGAATTACTGGAGCGGGCGTTCGAGCAGATAGCCGATAGCCTGCAAAAGGGTCAACTCGTTTGTATCTTCCCGGAAGGACGTATCACGCGCGATGGCGCGCTGAACGTCTTCCGTCCTGGACTCGAGCGCATCGTCCAGCGCAACCCGGTGCCGGTTATTCCGATCGCGCTCAGGGGTCTTGCAGACAGCCTGTTCGCCCGTGGCAGCGGGCGATCGTTGCGCAACTTTCCGTGGCTGTTGTGGGCTGAGATCGCGCTCATCATCGGTATGCCGGTAGCTCCAGAGGCCGCGACGGCTGGCGGCGTCAGAGAGGCCGTTGCCGGTCTACTGCAGGACCCCGAGTAGATTTCACCACACAACATTAAGCTGAGACGTGACAAAGTGCGGGCCATATCTCAATGATCTCCGCGTTCGGAGTGCTATAACGAAAGCAGTGTCCCTTGATCGATACGCAGGTCTCTGACATGCGCGCCGCAGTCTCATAGAATAACCACGCTGGAGATCAGGAGTGACTGGGGATGAATTCGGTAGCGTTGCTGGCGACGCTGATGGCTGTTCAAGGTCAGGCGCTACAGCTCGGCCAGCCGCATGAGGCCGGCCTGACGTCGATCGATGTGACCTGGAACGAGCGCCGTATTCCATACGTCCGCGTCGCCGATCGTTGGATGACCGTCATCGGCATCGACTTGGATACCGATGAAGGCAACTATCCCATCGAGGTGTCGCTCCGTTATGCAGACGGGCGAGTGGCAACGCGTACCGATCTCGTCCGAGTGCAAAGCCAGCGCTTTCCCACAACCGAACTTACCGTCGCACCGCAGTACGTGAACTTAAGCCCGGAGGACCAGGAGCGTGCCGCCAGGGAGTCCCGGCAGATCAATGCGATTTATTCGACGCTAACGCCCGAAGCGTATTGGTTACAGCCGTTCCAGGTGCCGATTCCTGGCACCACAGGCGGCCGCAACTTCGGCCATCGGCGGGTATTCAATGGCGAGTCGCGCGCGCCTCATTCCGGCGCGGATTTATCGGCCGTAACTGGCACGGAAATTTTGGCGGTGAATGCCGGCCGGATTGTGCTGGCGAAGAACCTGTTTTTCAGCGGCAACGCGGTGTTTATCGATCACGGCTTAGGCGTCTACTCGACTTACCTGCATCTGTCCGAGATGTTTGTGGAGCCGGGCACGATGGTGGAGCAAGGGCAAGTCATCGGTCTTGCCGGCGCCACTGGCCGTGTTACGGGTCCGCATCTGCATTGGGGCGTGCGTGTTTTAAGCGCGCGCGTCGATCCGTTTTCGCTGTTGAGCCTTGGTGGGGATAGTACGCCGTAAGAGCTTTCTCCGACTGATTGCTAAGGGCGCTCACGGAGAATACAGTCAAAGTCGAGCAACTCGCCGCCGTAACGTACCCAACGCTTCTCGATGACCCACGGTTCATCGAGCATGACCGGGTCGGTGAGCGACATTCGCAGCATCAAGACTGTGTTGTCCTCGACGACCGAGTACTCTTCGATGAGGGCCGCTTCCTCACTCGTCCAGAAGAACCCTGAGCTCCTGCCGAGCCCCGTCGTCAGGCTATCCGTCTCGACGATGAGCTTGCCGTCCTGATAACGGCCGACCGAGTGTCCCATTACAGCATGGGGTGCATCCGGGTCGATGTCCTGCTCGGTCAGAGGCACGGGCCTTATCGTCGCCCATTCCTCGTAGGTAATCGTCACGTAGTCATCGTGCGATAAGAAGTTGATGGGATAGGGACTCAGAATCACTCGAACCGCACCGGGGTGTTCACAGCGAACGGCGGGGTCGTCGGCGGGATCGAATACGGCCATCAGAGCCTCGCCGTGCTCTGAGAGCGCGCGCGGCGCCTGTGCGATGACGCGGCCCGTATTGCCGCTACCGTCCTCCGTGCGCCACCAATTTCCTGACAAGTCGGGAGTTAAGTCCTGCGCTGCTGCTGACCCACTCATCAGTGATGCAATCGCCAACGGGACTACGCTCATCAAACGAACGGCACGATGCTGTGCGATCTTGGGGTGACGTAAGTTCACGGTCTCTGCGGTACGACAACGGTGATCGAGCATAATCGTTTACTCAGCCGGGCGCAGCGTTAATGTATGGGCGGTGTCTCCAGGCAGGAAGGATTGCGGCTCTCCGCGCACCCACGCCTCGTGGCCGGCTCGATAGAACGAAGATAACGGATGCCCGCTTTGCCCGCCCGGCATATGAAAATAGCCGTTCGCTTCGTCTCCCGGGGAGACCGCGAAGCGCTCTGACGCGCCGTGATTGCCCTGCTGTAAACGAGGCGTGTGATCACCACCCGGCAACGGCCCGTCGTGCATCGTAAGCCACGACGCGAGGAACGGGATCGCATTGGCTAGAGGATGCGTGATTTCGACTCGATTGATTTCACCCCATGTGCAGTTGACCAGTGAGTCATTGCCACAGCTGGCGATTGTCTTGTCGGCCGTGGCGAGAAAGAAAGCTTGCCAAGTTGCATAAATCGGTGGCAGCAGGTGTGCGGGCTGCTCGGTTACGAGGCGCCAAATCGGCCCTTCTGACTGGTTGAGGCGTCGGAGCGTCATGGGCTCTACGAAATTTCCACAGCCCGACACGAGTTCCGACAGAAGCTCGTCGCCGGTCCGGCGGCGAAACTCGCGAACCAGTCGGTAGCCCGCGGTCTCGGGGTCGGCGCGGCCGTTCCACTGGGCGATTTCGGTGCGTAGTTCAGCGCGCCGCAAATTCCCGGCCAGCGCATTGGAATCAAGTACGGCGAGAAGTAACTCTCGCCAACGCTCATGAAGTAGCGCACGATCGTCCAACTGGATCGCCAGCATATCCTCGAGTGTCGCGCCGTCCAGTCGCAGCAGGCCATCGCGGATCTGGCTGGCACGAGCGCCCAGCGAATAACCGCCGTTGCCAATCAGCTCGAGTTCTTCGCCTTGCACGACGCGTGCGTTCGCCGTCCAGATAACACCTGCGTCAGGATTGAGCACGACCGGGTAGTCCGCAGATTCCAGCCAGCCACGCCAACCGGTTTGTTCGCCGGACCAGGATGACGGTAGCTGGGGGTCGTAGCCGATGCGCAATGGTATGCGCCCCATGATGGTCCAGGCGATATTGCCGCTGCTGTCGGCTAACATGATATTTTGTGGCGGTGCGCCCACCGTATGGGCGATGCGTATGGCCTGATGCACATCGCGCGCCCGTTCGAGTTCGATAATTTTGAGGTTGCTAGCTTCAGGTTCATGCGCAAGCCAGTGCAGCGCACGTAGCCTGCCCTGACTGTCTGCGCCGACGACCGGGCCCCAAATCGTCGTGCGGATGTCTACCTGTACCGTAGGCGAGCGCCGCACATCGATCGTCTCGGCGTGGATATCGAACAGACGATAGCCATCGGGTGTCAGGTAAGCGTTCGGGTTGTCGGGATCCAGATCGAGCAATACCAGATCCGACCAGTCGCCGCGGCTGTTTGTAAAACCCCAGGCCACCGAGCCATTACTGCCGGCCACGACAGCCGGCGCACCGGGTAAGGTCACGCCCGTGATATCGAGTCGATCGGCAGGGTTTGCTGCATTCTCGACAATCAGGCGCATCCGATACCAGGTATTCGGTACGCTCAAGTCCAAGTGCATGTCATTGGCGAGGATGGCTTTGCCGGTGGAACTCCGGCGTCCCGCGACAGCCCAGCCGTTGCTCCCGGCGACACGCTCCTCGGTAGCGCTGAACGTTAACGGGATCTGTCCACGCACATAGTGTTGAGTTTGGTCGGTGCGCAGGTCACAGATGTCCGGACCGGGTATGGGTGGAACGGTCAGAGCGTCACCGATCAGAGGTGCATCCCATTCCGTGCCTTCATTCAGAACGAACTCTCTCAGCAGGCTGGGCAGTCCGTCATGCAGTATAGCGTAGGCGTTATCGCGGCTGGCATCGGAATCGTCGAGTTGAAAATACATCGCGTAGTTGACGAGAAGCGTGTCTTCTGGTCGCCAAGGTTGAGCGCGGGCACGCAAAAATATGTACTCGAAAGGTGCCACTCGCAGCGCCTGTAAGCCCGCGTTGACGCCTTCGGCATAAGCCTTCATGAGTTGCTGCTCCGCGATGCTCACGTTGGTGATCCGTTCTTGGGCTGTGGTGCGTAAACGGTGTTGCCGGCTTGCCTTGTCTAACTCGATGGCGGTTTTTCCTACGAGCGCCGACAGCTCGCCGGCGGCTACACGACGCATGAGATCCATTTGAAAAAATCGATCCTGGCCGTGGAGAAAACCTGTGACTCGAGCGACGTCGAGACGATTGGTTCCCCGGACCGTCGGGACACCCAATAGATCCCTCTCTACGACGACAGGTGCTATCAGGCCTGCGATCGAGATCGTTCCATCGAGGACGGGGAGACTGCCACGTACGGCCAGATACGTTACCGACACGATGCAGATCGCAACGAAAAGAATGACAGTTGTTAGAAGCTTCATAACGCTACGAGGACTCTGGCGTAATCCTAGCAGGTTCTTGAAGAAGCCTCAGACGGCCACAGCTTCCAGCAGTCCGTTACAGTCGCATTGCTCGATAAGGGAGTGCGCCTTTAGCCGCATGGTCCTGTGGGCTATTATTCGAACTGTCAAACCGGCTGAGTCGAGTCACCACGCAGTGCTGCCTTCATTCGACATTCCCCCTGCAGAACTCTGCCTCATCAGATTGTCTGCTATTGGTGATACCTGTCATACCGTGCCCGTCGTTCGGGCGATTCAGAAGGCCTGGCCCGAAACGCGATTGACCTGGATTATCGGCAAGACCGAGTACGGTCTGCTGGAGGGTCTGGACGGGGTTGATTTCGTTCTGTTCGACAAATCCCGAGGACGACGCGCGTATCTCGATGTACGCCGCGAACTCTCAGGACGGCGGTTCGAATTGTTGTTACACATGCACGCATCGATGCGAGCGAATCTGGTCAGCCTGGTAGTTTCTGCGAACACGAGTCTGGGTTTCGACCGCGCGCGTGGGCGGGATTATCAATGGCTATTCTGTCGCCATCGTCTCGCCGCGACGCCGCACCAGCACGTTATGGACGGGCTGTTTGAGTTTGCGACAGCCTTGGGGATACGACGCGATGAGCTCCGCTGGGATATTCCGCTGGCCGCTACGGACTGTGAGTTCGCGGCGTCGCAGATCGATGCCGGCACGCCGTCGCTGGTCATCAGTCCGTGCGCCGGGCAACGCTTCCGGAACTTCAGAGATTGGAGCATGGATCGCTATGCGGCGATCGCAGACTACGCCGCGGAGCAGCATGGCGCTAAGATTCTGCTGACCGGTGGTCCCACGGATCGTGAGCGGAACTATGGGCGCGGGATCGCTGAATTAGCACGTACGGAGGTTGTGAATCTGATCGGCCGGACGACGCTGAAACAACTGTTGGCGTTGCTCGAGCGGAGCACGGTCGTACTGTGCCCGGACTCCGGGCCCGCTCATATGGCGACTGCGGTAGGGAGTCCTGTGGTCGGCCTTTACGCGACCTCCAATCGGCATCGCACCGGGCCGTACAACAGCCAAGCCCTGGTCGTTGATAAATATCCGGAAGCCGTGCGTCGGGAGTTCGGTGGGCCGGTTGAGGGAATCCGCTGGGGGCGCCGCGTTCGTGACCCTGGCGCGATGAGCCTGATCACCGTCGCTGACGTCATTTCGAAGCTCCGGGCTGCTTTCGAGCAGCAATCTTCCGGGGCCAACCGAGCCCGTAACACGGTGACGGGTTTGGTGTAATACTGTGCGCGACATGCCGAAATCGTATGCGCTGAGAAAGTTTGACGACGCGACTCCAGCGGAGATCGAAGCTGCGTTGGAGCACGGCGACCTGGTTTTTTTCGAGCGCTGCCCGATAGAGCTGCCTAGCGATGCCGATATGGCGTTTTTGCGGAATGACCTGCCACAGCAGTCGCGGGTCAAGAACATCAGCTACCACCCGGAGACCGATTCGGTGCCGCGCTTCGACGCTCCCGAGCATGTTCGGCGACGCGTTACCGCGATATTGAAGGCACACCACGCTGCCGTCACCAAGTATCTACAGAAGAACATTCCGAATCTGGTACCGGGATGGACCGTCGGCACCACCAGTTTTCGTGCGGTTGAAGAGGAGGGTCGAGATCTGAAAGCTCGTTCCAGTAGCGAGATCGTGCATATCGATGCCGGCGCCTACGGTGCGACCAACGGCAACCGGATTATGCGATTTTTCGTGAACTTGAGTCCCAGTAGAGATCGCGTCTGGGGGACGAAAGGCAGTTTTAGCAAGCTGTTCGAGAAGCACGCAGCGTTAGCGATAGTCGCCCGCGGCAACAGTCGCCGTATTACGCTACGCAAGGGCTTCGCAGATCGTTGCTTCACTGGACTGATCAGTGGTCTCAGCAAGCTCTACCCGCTGGCGAGGGTTCTCGACTCCAGCCCCTATGATCGCGCCATGCGGCGGATTCATAACTACATGAAGGAATCGCTGTATTTCCGTGCTGACTCGAGCGACTACCGGGAGATGCGGTTCCCGCCACTGTGTGCATGGTCGGTTTTCTCCGACGGCTTCAGTCACTCGGTGGTGTCCGGGCAGTATGCTTTCGCTACGACCATCCTTATCCCGCTAGAGAACTGCCGCACCCCCGAGCAGGCTCCGTATCATATCCTGGCCGCGGCCAAGTAAGCGCCGCTTACTACATTATCGGTTATCGTCGCGCAGTCTCGACAGCGCCATCAGCGCAGCGCCGGTGCGCGACAGGTCCGGCTTCCGATCCAGCTCGTGTTGAATCAATCTGTCCGCCAGCGCGCGGTCGCCGCGGCAGAGTCTTAGTAGATCGCTTTCTACGTCAACGCCGAGACCGTCTTTCCTGCTGGCTGCGCCGCGCCCGAATCGGCGAACTAGGATCACGACGATCACGACGCCCGCAATGACAGCCCAGAAACTCGGGAGGTCGTTCAATGAGTGGGTCTCGCCTCAGGAAGTCCGCGAAGATTAGTGGGTCATCGCGTAGATGATGTAATTGATCCCGAAACGATAAGCGAGTGCCGTCATCGGTTCCGGATAGACGGGATCATCGGCGTGTTCCCAGGCATCACCCATGTCCATGTTGAAGTTGATCGCCACCAGAAGGCGCCCCTCGTCGTCGTAGATACCGCGCCATTGCGGCGGTCCGCCGGGAAGCTGGGCGAGGATCTGCCCACCCGGACCACGATAGAGATGACGCCGTCCCGGTATCTGGGTGCGTTGATCCAGGTCATAAAGAACATGCAGTAGGGGATCGCTGTCGGGAATGTTAATAATAGGCCGATTCGGAAACACACGGCGGATCACGTTGGTGAAGATCACCCACTCATTCGCGCCGTGAAAATCATCGACAACCAGAAAGCCGCCGCGGAGTAAATACTCTCTGAGTCGGTCTGTTTCCGCGACCGACAATTGCCAGCGACCGACCTGTTGGGCGAACAGCCAGGGGTAGTCGAAGATTCTGTCGTCAATTGTCTGCAGGTGAATGCTGTCGTTCGCGACATCGAGTCGCGTCAAGCGCCTGAGCCCACGAGTCAAATGGTATTCAGCGGCCGGATAATCGATCGCCCACCAGGACCGGCCGTAACCGCCGCGGTAGCCGCTGCCTGCGCTGTGAATCAAGCGGGCCATATGAAATTCCGCCTCGGGGCCATTCACCGGGTTTGACCCCTGGGTCTGGACTAGCCGTGGCGTGACGAGCGCTGCCAGGAGTAAAAACGCCAAAGGTAGCCTAGCAGCGCTGGCGCGGATGTCTGGCGATCGTTTGACGAACATGCGCTCATTATAGAGAAACTCGCGTAGCAGCGACCGGAGAGGCCTCGTGCAGTCGGCCGGCTAGACCCGGGAGGTCGTGCTACGGTTGAACAGAGCCCGACGCGTGAAGCCTCGGACCTTCTCAACCAGGCGGGCGGAGCGCAAGCCGACGTCTTTACGCAGCTTGCGCCGGACGCCGATCGTCGAGTGACGCTTCACCTCGATAGGAATCGAGTCGCTCGAATGCCTTGCAGAATGTCTGTTGTACCATCTCCCGGGCTTCTTCCCGGTCGCCATTGAGTCGGACGAGTGCGAAACGGTAGAGCCGCGGAAAAAAGCTGTCGAATAACTCGCGAAAAGCATTCTCGTCCCCCTGGAGAATCTTTTTCGCAATGGCCCGATCAGCGTGGACAACGTTCATTTAGAGCGACTCCCTCCATAGTAGAGACGTCGCCGCGAGCGGAATCCTTCGCTCGGAAGCCACTCTGTTTTTGACATAATCTTGAGGCAGCTAAGGCGTGTTCGAACTTAGACCGTCTATCCATGCAAAAAAAACCCCGCGTCTTGCGCGGGGTTTCGACATACGGGCTGTAGCCTCGCTTCCTACTCGGGGATAGTGATCTTCGTCGCCTGAGGGCCCTTCTGGCTCATCTCAGTTTCCATGTTGACAACCTGGTCTTCATTCAGGGTGTCCAGACCACTCGCTTCCACCGCAGAGATATGGACAAAGACGTCTTTGCTACCATCCTCAGGAGAGATGAATCCGAAGCCTTTGGTTTTGTTGAACCACTTAACGGTACCTGTAATCATCGTATAACCTCTAACTAAAGTAACAACTTGTGTTCAATTGCAAAAAAGGAAAGGCGATTTGCAGGAGATACCGGTGGGACTTCTGAAATGACCAACTCATTGTGCAATACGAACTTCTCTTCGAGCGTTCACCTGGCCGTGACGACCAGACGCAAGCGCTCAGATGCAAATATAGGCCCGTCCTGATGATTTGCAAGGTTTTGACGAGTTTATTGCGATCCGGTCTGTGGCTCGTGGCAGGCGGAACGCGTGCTGGAACGCCGTGACCGCCCTCGAAATCGACACAAATTGATGTTTTCTCAATAATCGCCCCCGGCAGGGCTAGCCCTCACGACTCTCTGCTAAGGAGCGAACAAGTCGCCCAGCCGTTCGCGGAGTCGATCCTCGAGCTCGTCTTTGGCCTCATTCTTAGCCGCCTCGACTTCTGCCGCGGCAGCTTCCCGCAAGAGGCTCGTTATGATGTCGCCGTAATCCGGGGTGATATTCGGTGCGGTGATGTTGCCGGTAAGACTCACTGGGATCGGCTTGCCGATCAGCCGGTCCATCGTCTGGCAACCGGCGATGTCCACGCTGTCTGTCAATTTCGCGATCAGGTCGTAACGAAGGTCCCAGGTGGTCAAGTCGAGCTGGCCGCGACCGGTCGTCTCCATGAACGAGGCAGTCGCTAGTAAGTCGCTGGTATCGGCAATCCCTGCGGTAACGACTGCGCTTCCTTGCAGCAACCGGTAGTCGGTCCAATCCACCTCGGTCGCAGCCGGCCGAGGCACCTGCCGGAGCGAATTGTAAACGCTGCACAAGGTGTGGCCGAGGTTGAAGCCCCGAATTACGCCGTCGCGAAGAGAGAAATTCACCCGGCCGGCGGTCGTTTTCAGCGCATCGTTGAGATCTTTGCCAGAGCCCGTCAGCGACAGATCGAAACTGCCTGTGCCACTGAGAGTCGATTCCCCACGCAGAGCAACCAGGAAGGGATCAAGTTGTACGCCGACGGCCGTGCCGCTTAGCGTGAGTTGTGGCACACCGCTGCGGGCATCCAGTCCGATACTGCCCGCAAAGTCCCCGCCATAGAGCTTGCCACGCGCCGAGTCGAGCGTACCGACGCCGTTGCGGATCGCCAGCAATGTCGACACCTCCGAGAGTTGCAGGCCGCTGATCTTAAGATCGCCGACAGCGACCCGGCCGTTCAGCGTGAGGTTGTGCATCGCCTCGGTGGGTAGCTCGATGGATCGGCCGGCCGGCGCCTGGGTCCCGTTTTGGACGGGGGCCGGCGGCGGCAGGTAGCGATCGACGTCGATTCCGTCGATCATGAAGCTGAAATCGAATTCTGGATTACTGAATTCCCGTACCGTGAACTCGCCGGTGATTGTGCTGTCATCAAGTTGAAACCGGAACTCCGTAAAGTGACCGCGCTCGGCGGTGACATCCAGACGAGTATCGATCACGGCACTGGCCAGTACTGAAACGTCGGAAGTGCTCGGTGGGGGTTGACCAAAGCGCCGCAACAACTCACGCGGGTCGAAGCGCTGAATCTGGAGCGCCCCCGTCCATCGGGGCGATTCGGTGAGCGCGCTGACCGCCAGGTCGCCCGTTGCCAATAACCCCAGACCTTCAGCATCCAGCGTAGCGAGCGTTAGTTCGTCGGTCACGGTGTCGTAAGCAAAATCGGTGTGCAGTCTCAGCGTGCCGAGTCGCTCCGGGGTTAGGCCATCCGGCAGCAAGTTCGGGAATACTTCAGCGATAAGCGCTGCATCCACTGCAGATGTGCTGATCTGCCCTTCGTAACGGCGTTCAGCGCGGAAGTAATCGAGCTCTCCCGTGATCGAAGTTGTCATCACCGCAGCGCGAATATTCCTGATCGACAGCCGTTGTCCGGGATCGTCTACCTGAAATTCTGCCGAGAATGCCAACGCATCGATTGCGGAGTGATCGATACCGGCGAGACCTGCCGCTGGCAGCAGGCTCAGTACGGCGCGCGGGTCGAACTCAGGGATCGCTAGATTCCCCGACACCTTGCCAGCCGCATCCGCGCTCAGCTCGCCCGAGATCCGCATGTCCAGGGCTGATACGTTGATGCCGGTGAGGACGAGTTCCCGGCTTGCCGGCCGCAGCGCAAACCCAGCTTCCAGGTCGAATCTGCCCAGCGGTTCCGCAGCGTCGCGGGCGTCACCCCGCAGGTTCAATAGATCCAGCGCCGCTCCGAGGGACTCGTCCTCGATACGCACTGCGCCCGTCAGCTCGGGATCGGTGAGAAGATTCAGGCCAGCGACCTCCCAGGTCGCCAGAATGCCGTTGGTGTTGGTCGTCAGATCCGCGACATCGGCGGTTCCAGAGCTCAGATCCAGCCGGCTACTCGCCCAGGTCGCGCCAAGCTGAAGATCGGCCGGACCGAAGGGTGGGTCCCGCAGAGACATCTCGAGCCGGGAGTCGGCAAACGTGACGGTCCTCGCGTCTACAGACACGCTGATTGTTGACTCGAGACTACCGGCGGCGCGCTCCACATGGCGGCCGTCCTCCACATAGAAGCCAAGCCTTAAGTCTTCGACGAGGTAGCGAGAACCCGCTGGATTGATCAGCGCACTACCGGTGGCAGTGAGCTGAGCTGTAAACTGCGGTTCGACTCCGACCAAGCGGAAGCTGAGTTCTGTTCTGATCGGCTGTCCGATCAGGATCGGGCCGGTTTCGAGTGAGAGGTCGGAGATGATGTAGCGGACTTCGGTTGTATTCTCACGCCAGAAGATCACGCCGTTGCTAATCTCGACGCCTTCAATAGTGAGATCCTGGAACGCGTTGTCACCGCCGCGTGTCGTGCTGCCAGTGCCTGAAGCAGGACCAGTGTTTGCGGTCAAGTCTTCCCAATTGCCGCGGCGCTCAGAATCTCGGCCTAAATTCAGCTCCAAGCCATCCACTTCGAGATTGCCGAACTCAACGCGGGCTAGAAACAGCGGCAGTATTTTGACGCGAACGATCGCCCGATCGGCCGTGGCGAATGGTTCTGCACCGAACCCCTCGGCGTTGCCTAGTCTCAGGCCTCCAGTCTCAACACCAAGCCATGGGAAAAATGTCAGCTCCAGGTCGTCTTCGATAACAAAGTCTCGTCCCGTACGGGACTCGACCCAGTCCGCTACATAGTCCTTATAGTCGTTGGGATCGAACAGCCAGCCGATAAAGATGGCGCCGCCGACGACCAGTGCCGCCAAAACCGCCGTCGAAATACCAAGAATCTTGAGTAGAAGCTTCATTTGCCTATGTGACGAGAAGTTTGCGCTAATCCTTCGTCAGGCTCATAGGGGCTGATTAGGTTCCCCGAGTTTCCACATCATGATCATGCTACAGGGGATAGACTTCAACCATAATCAGCCACAAAGTCTCGGTGTACGGCACATGACAGAAAGAATCATCGAATTTGCGACTATCCTCGAAGTTGGTGCGCTGATTCGGTCCAACGAGTTTTCTGCGGTCGCGTTGACGACATTGATGCTCGATAGGATCGAGCGATTGGAGAACCGGCTCAATGCATTCATCACGGTGACTGCGGATCTGGCGCTGGAGCAAGCACAGCTAGCCGATTCAGAACTCGCCAATGGTCACGACCGCGGACCGCTGCATGGGATCCCAATCGTTATAAAGGACCTGATCGCGACTCAAGGAATACTCACGACCGCTGGCAGCAAATATTACGCTAGCTGGATTCCGAAGTCTGATGCCGCGGTTGTTACGCGTCTGTCCGCTGCTGGTGCTGTGATTCTCGGCAAGACCAGCCTGCACGAGATGGCATTCGGCTCGACTTCCATTAATCCTTATTACGGCGCGGTCTCGAATCCTTGGCGACTGGATCATCATCCGGGCGGCTCCAGCGGCGGCTCGGCGGTCGCCGTAGCGGCGGGTATGGCTTACGCCGGGATCGGTACGGATACGGGTTGTTCGGTTCGCCAACCGGCGCAGTGCTGTGGCATCGTGGGGCACAAGCCCACGTTCGGTCTAGTCAGCACAGCGGGCGTTCTGCCATTGGTCGAATCGATGGATCACGTAGGTCCATTAGCCAGAACCGTACGCGAAGTGGCACTCGTGCTACGTGCGATTCAAGACCCGGACAGCAACGATCCGCACTCGATAAATCGTATCGCGGACGATTACTTTACACAGATGAACAAGTCCCTCGATGGTGCGGTTGTCGGCGTTCCCCGCCGATTCTTTTTTACCGGTGGCGATCCTGAGGTGGTCGATCTCGTCGATCAGGCTTTGGAGACATTCAAGGAGCTTGGCGCACGAGTTGTCGACATGGATCTACCGGATGTCGAAAGGGCGCTCGACGAAGTCGACGTAACATTCTCCGAGATTGCTCATGCCCATGGAGAGGCGCTCGCGGACGATCCCGAAGCCTTCAGCGACGCCTTCCGGCAGCGCTATGCGAGTGTGACCAAGTGGTCGGATTCAGATTACGAGGCCGCCCAGACTTTCAGGCGGGAATTCATAGCGAAAGTGGAGGCAGTCATGGACGATTGTGATGTTCTGGCGATGCCCACATCGACGGTTGCGGCCGCGCTGATCTCGGCGCAGCCGCACGATCATGTGGTGCAGCGGCGCAAGAACGCCTGTATCTTCAATTTCACGGGCCAACCGGCGATTTCCATCCCCTGCGGTTTTAATGCAGCAGGTCTGCCGGTGGGAATGATGCTGGTCGGGGGGATGTTCGAAGACGCGAAGGTGTTCCGCTTTGCCCGTGCGTTTGAGGCAGCGACACCCTGGCATCGGCAGCATCCGCAGATTACCTAGACACTGGCCGCCGCTCGCGTTGCGTCGGTATTATTTCTTATACTGTGCTGTTGAGCAGTCGATCTACCTGGAGTGGTCTTATGAGTCGCCGATCTGCAGCGTACTTGCGTGTGTTATCGCTGGCGGTCCTTGTGCTGCTCGCGCTCGGCTGTGATCGTCCACCGCCTGGTCCGGTGACCGTTACTGAGGTTGTAAGCCCGGCGGCAGCGGGCAGTGGACAGCCGAATCTCGCCGTCGGTCCCGAGGGTGAAGTGATCCTAAGTTGGCTTGAACCCACGCTCGACGGTTACGCATTGAAATTCTCTTCGTTGCGCGCGGATGCTTGGTCCGCGGCCCGGACCGTGGCGGAGGGCGACAATTGGTTCGTTAACTGGGCAGACATCCCGTCGGTGGTGCAGATCTCCGAGGATCTGTGGGCCGCACACTGGTTGCGCTATCAGCCCGATAGCTATTTCGCTTATGACGCGATGCTGGCGCTGTCTACAGATGGCGGCGCGAGCTGGCAGGCGCCGTTGTTGCTGCATCAGGATGGCACCGAATCGGAGCATGGTTTCGTGACCCTCTTTCCCCAGCAGGGCGGCGTCGGCGCTGTCTGGCTCGACGGGCGAAACTTTATCCAGGATGGTGAGTACCTCTATGAGGACGCGGCTGGCAACCTGCTCGGTACGGGCGTGCACTACGCGCGATTCAGCGCCGCGGGCGAACGTCGCGAGTCGATAGAGCTCGACAACATGGCTTGTGATTGTTGCCTGCCGGACGTCGCTCTCGCCTCCGGCGGTCCGGTGCTCGTCTATCGTGACCGAACGACCGAGGAAGTGCGGGACATCGTGATTCGGCGCATGGCTGATGCGCGATGGCAAGCGGCCTTGCCCATCAGTCCGGACAACTGGGTGATCGAGGGGTGTCCGATCAACGGTCCGGCGGTCGCGGCGGATGAAGACACCGTGGCGGTTGTCTGGTTTACTGCTGCGGCTAACAATCCCTCAGTACGCCTGGCCCGTTCGGTGGATGCGGGACGGAGCTTCGGCGAACCCGTCGAGATCGATACGACGGGCAGTTTCGGTCACGTCGATGTAGTAGTGATCGATTCCGGCGACGCGGTCGTCAGCTGGCTTCGCAGCGAAGCGGACGGAGTGGCACTGGTGATTCGCCGGGTTTCATCCGCAGGGCTAGTCGGCGATAGTCAGACAGTCGCGTTTATCGACATAGGCCGCCCGGCCGATTTCCCGCGTATGGTCTATGCCGACCAGCGGCTGGTATTCGCCTGGACGGACTTCGAGGATGCGGGGGCCGTGAGGACCGCCGTGGCAGACATTACTCGGTAGTCCGGGCTCACTCATATCACGCACGATTCCTGTCGGCACGGCGGCGTTCCCCTACAGTCAGCAGCTTCTTCCTCAGACGGATACTGGCAGGCGTAACCTCCACGAGTTCGTCATCATCGATGAATTCCAGCGCTTGCTCCAAAGAGAATCGCAGCCGTGGCGTTAGGATAATGTTCTCGTCCGATCCCGCAGCGCGGATATTGGTAAGCTGTTTGCCCTTGGTCGGATTCACGGGTAAATCTGTATTCCGATTGTTCACGCCGACGATCATGCCCTCATACACTTCCTCGCCGTGCCCGATCAGTAATTTACCCCGGTTCTGGAGATTGAAGAGCGAGTAAGCGAGCGCCTTGCCGTTTGCGACCGACACCATCGCGCCGTTATTGCGTTGGCCGATCTCTCCTGGGACCTGGCGATCATAGACCTCGAAGACGTGATAAAGCAGGCCGGTACCGGCTGTCGCCGTGAGATACTCGGTTCGAAAGCCAATGAGTCCGCGGGCCGGTATCCGGTAATCTAGCCGCACGCGGCCCCGTCCATCGGGAACCATGGTCTGCAGCTCGCCTTTGCGTTCGGCTAGACGGGTCATGACGGCGCCTTGATAAGCCGCCTCGAAGTCGACAGTCAGCTGTTCCCACGGTTCGCAAAGCACACCGTCGAGTTCGCGTTCAATGACCTCGGGCCTGGAGACCGCGAGTTCAAAACCCTCTCGGCGCATGGTTTCGATGAGTATTGATAAATGCAGCTCGCCGCGTCCGGAAACGCGGAATCTATCCGGGTCTGCGGTGCTCTCGACGCGTAGGGCGACGTTGTGTTTAATCTCCCGATCAAGGCGCTCGCGAATCTGCCGACTGGTCAGAAACGTTCCGTCTTTGCCGGCGAACGGCGACTTATTGACCTGGAATGTCATACTGATCGTTGGTTCATCCACTTGCAGGGCGGGGAGCGGTTCCGGGTGATCGCGGTCACAGACCGTTTCGGATATCTTCAGGTCCTCTATACCGCTAAAAAGCACGATGTCCCCTGCGCCGGCTGCCTCGATACGATTGCGCTCCAGTCCGTCGAAACCGAAGAGTTCGAGGAGCTTGCCGGCGCGCGTCGAGCCGTCGGGGCGAACGATTGTGATCGGGGTATTGGTATCCGCTCTGCCCCGCGCGATTCGACCGATACCGAGTACGCCCACATAGGGGCTGTAGTCGAGACTGGAGACCTGCAACTGTAATGGGCCATCGCTGTCGACCTTCGGTGCCGGCACGTGCGAGATGATCAACTCGAACAACGGGTTCATATCTCCGCTTCGCGCCTCGGAATCGGTACTGGCGCGGCCTTCCAAGGCAGAGGCATAGATCACGGGAAAGTCGAGTTGCTTGTCACTCGCGCCGAGACGGTCGAATAGTTCGAAGGTCTGATCCAGAACCCAGTCCGGACGGGCGCCATCCCGGTCCATCTTGTTGATGACGACCAGTGGCGTGAAACCGTGGGCGAACGCCTTCTGCGTCACGAATCGAGTTTGCGGCATCGGGCCTTCCACGGCGTCAACGAGCAGTAGCACGCTGTCCACCATCGACAGCACCCGCTCGACCTCGCCGCCAAAGTCTGCATGCCCGGGCGTGTCGACGATGTTGATGCGCCAGTCGCGCCAAGTGATGGAGGCGTTCTTCGACAGGATCGTAATTCCTCGCTCGCGTTCCAGCTCGTTGGAATCCATCGCGCGCTCGGGTAGGACGACACGTGAATCCAGCGTGTCCGACTGCTGTAGAAGTTTGTCTATGAGCGTCGTTTTGCCGTGATCGACATGGGCGATGATGGCAATATTTCTGAGGTGATCTTGGGAGAGCATGGCGGTCTGGGCTTAAGGATGGACTCGGTGCCGCGCGCAGGCAAGTGACCGCGTCGCTACGCAGTGAGCGGGTCTCTACAACGTTGATGGAGTGAAGCTAGCGAACTTACCAGCGGCTTCCGCTGTCGCGTTTGTTCATCGGCTTGGCTTCGTTGACGGTGACCGGACGGCCGTCATAGTCTGTGCCGTTGACTTCCTCTATGGCTTTTTGAGCCTCGGCATCGGTTGCCATCTCGACGAAACCGAATCCCTTACTACGGCCCGAATCGCGATCGGTGATGAG
>SMWC01000055.1 GCA_004357505.1 Gammaproteobacteria bacterium
CCAGAACGGCGGAAAACTGCAGATGTCCAGGCGCGAGTTTCCTCGCGGCGAGAGTCCGACGTCCAAGACCACTTCTTGCCCCTGGGCGTCGGTGTAACGCACGATACCGTCCAGTTCGGGTTTCGCATGGCGCTCGCGAGTGAGCCGTTCGAACGGCCCCTCGATCGTTAGCTCCAACGTCGAGTCCGTGGCGAAAAGCGGCCGCTCGACCGCTCGATCTTGCGCGAGGGCGGGTTGCATTACGCCCGACAGCAAGAAGATCGTGACAATACCAGAGCGATGCATCGGAAGACTCCAACAGCGGTTCGCGTAAGCTCATTGTAAAGAAGCGGATCGTGGCTGTGAAGTCAACAATACCGACGAGGCTATCATATATACTTCTTTTTCCGGTCAGCCATCTCCAGTAGAGGAAACTCGAATGCGCATCGTAAGTCCAGCGATCGTCCTGTTCTGTTTTTCATCGCTTGCCTCCGCCCAGATGGTGCGGGATAGGGCCGGCACGTGGGAGGCGGGGTTCTTGATAGCCGACATGACCTCCGAGTCCTTGAGCGGAGAAAACGGAGCCAAGCTGGAAGTAGGCAGCGATGTCGGGTGGGGATTCACCGGAGGCTACAACTTCACGAATCGGCTAGCGGTACTGGCTGACTGGACTTGGAGCAATCCCAGTTACGACGCGACCCGCATCCGCGAAGATACCGGTCAACCCGATACGATCAGCGCAAGTCTCGATATCAACACGTTGCACGTCAAGGGCGTGTTCTACTTCCTGGACGGTGCGCTGACTCCATTCATCGAAGCAGGCGTCGGCTGGACCTATATTGATTCGAACATCGTCGACGGCCCACCGACCACGGGCTGCTGGTGGGATCCGTGGTGGGGCTATATTTGCCAGAGTTTCTTCGACACGTACTCGGAGACCAGGACGTCTTACTCCGCTGCGGTCGGCATACGTTGGGACCTCAGGAATGAGATGAGCCTGCGCGGCAGCTATGGCGTGCTCGAAGTGGACACGAGTAGCGCAACGGAGGACGCGAGCCTGGATACCTTCCGAATCGACCTCTCCTGGCGATTCTGAACGACTCACCTAGCCAGTTTTTGGAGACAGCGCGGCACACCCCGCCCGCTCCGGTGGGGGCTGCTTCTTTGGCAGACAGGGTCCCGGTTATCCGCTCGACTCGGGGATCACGCGCTTAACCAGTGCCTTGATGCTTAGCCCCTGTACCACGATCGAGAACAGCACTGCAGCGTAGGTCAAAGTCAAAATCGTTCCTTTGTACTCGTTGGCGGGTAGAGACAGCGCCAACGCGACTGCTATGCCGCCGCGTAAACCTCCCCATACGAGCACTGGTACCGCACCCGTGGTGAACGTCTCCCACCGGCTGAGCAGACGAATCGGAATATAGATACTCAACCATCGGGCTGCCAGCGTCAGCGGAATCGCCAAGATCGCCAACGCTACGTGCGTATCGGCACGCGCAATCACCAACACCTCGAGACCGATTAACAGAAACAGCGCAGAGTTCAAAATCTCATCCAGCAACGACCAGAATTTTTGCAGATGATCGCGGGTATTGTCGCTGACCGCATACTTCATGCCTTTGTCGCCGATAAAGAGACCCGCGATCACCATTGCTATCGGCCCACTCAGATGTAAACGAATCGCCACCGCATAAGCCACCATGACTAGAGCCAGCGTGATAAGCACCTCTAGGTTGTGTTCGTCGATGTGATACATGGCACGATAACCAACATAACCCGCAACGATGCCCAGCAGGGCTCCGCCGAAGACCTCGGTAACAAACAGTTCGGCGACTTCGGCGACTCCGAGCGCAGCAGCGCCTGTAGAGCTTGCGACCGCGATGCTCACAACGACCGTGAAAACAACCACACCGACACCGTCATTGAACAGCGACTCGCCCGCCATTTTCGCCTGCAGCGTTTCCGGCACCGTCACGGACCTGAACAAGCCCAATACTGCGACGGGATCGGTCGGACTAATCAGCGCACCAAACACCAGGGCCCAGAGAAACGGTAGGTCCGAGTTGAACAGATCGAATAGAAGCCAGATGCCCGTCGCGACCGCGAAGGTTGAAATCATCGTACCCAATGTCGCCAGGACCCCGATGGCGCAGAGGCGGCTGCGAAAGGCCGTGAGATCCACATGCAATGCGCCTGCAAATAATAGAAAACTCAACATCCCATGCATCAGAGCTTCATGGAAATCGATCTGATCGAGGACATCGGTGATGAGCCGGCTAACCTGGGCGTCCGGCATGATGAGATCGATAATGATCACCGTTACCGATGCAGCCAGCGCCATCAACACGAGACCGATGGTATGCGGAACGCGTAAGAACTGGTGATTGAGATAACCGAACAACGCCGATAGCCCGATCAAAAACGCGCTGATTTCGAAAACCGTCATTGGTCGGCAGCGCCCAGCCTAGAGCACGAAATAACAGACCGTCGTAATCACCACGGCGCCGATTAGATTCAGAATGAAGCCTTCTCGGACCATCGCCTTGATCGGAACGAGTCCGGACGAGAAGATGACGGCATTGGGGCCTGTCGCGACGGGCAGCATGAACGCACAACTGGCGCTCATGGCTGCAGGTACCATCAGCAACCGGGGATCTATCGCGGCGCCCACGCCGGCTGCCGCGAGAACGGGCATGAGCAGCGCGGTCGTCGCCGTGTTACTCGTGATCTCGGTCAGAAAGGTCACGCTCAAACAGATCGCGCCGAGAAGAATCAGAATGTGGACACCACTGAGAGCTGCAAGTGCTTCGCCGATGATTTGGCTAATGCCCGAACTAACGAACGCACTGGCGATACAGATGCCACCACCGAACAGAATCAGAATTCCCCACGGGATACGAACTGCGCTCTCCCAGTCCAGCAGACGTTCGCCCTTGCCGTTCGGTACAAGGAACATAATGACGGCCGCCAAGAGCGCGACGCTGGCGTCATTGGCCTGTGGTAAATCGAGCCACGTGCTCCAACCGCCGAACGGGTCGTTGCGGGTAATCCAGGCCGCTGCGGTGCAACCGAACACGATCAGCGTACGCCGCTCCTCGGTGCGCCACGCGCCCACGGCGGGCAGCGCAAGCGTCTCGCCTGCCGACAGGTGTCGAGTCAACCAAATTCCAATCAGCGGCACGAACAAGATTACCACCGGGATACCCCAACGCATCCAGTCGATGAATCCGAGCGCCGTCCCCGTGGTGTCCTGATACACCTGCATGAAAATCAGGTTCGGCGGGGTACCGATGGGCGTGCCGATTCCACCGACATTACAGGCAAAGGCGACGCCCAGCAGCAGCGCGATTTTCAACCGCTCGTCGTTGGTGTTTTCGAGCGTCGCCAAGGCGATCGGTAACAGCATCAGACTCGTGGCCGTATTAGAAATCCACATGCTCAGCAGAGCCGCCGCGGCCATGAAGCCGAAGACCAGGCCTCGACCATCGCCACCGAAGAGTTTCACCATGCCGAGCGCAAGGCGACGATGGGCACCGCTTTTCTCCATCGCCATCGAGAGCATGAAACCGCCGACATAAAGCAGGATCAACGGGTTGCCATACGCTTGACCCACTTGATCGGGGGTCAGGACACCGACCAGCGGGAACACCGCCAGCGGCAGCATCGCCGTCGCTGGAATCGGGATCGTCTCGGCGACCCACCAGATCGCGCACAGCAACGTGATTCCCGCTGTCCAACAGACGTCCGACGGCTGCCCGGAGTTAGCCAGACTTAAGCCCAGCGCTAGGGCCAGTGCCGGCCCGCCAAATAGGATCAATAGGCGCACAGCTTCTTCTTATTGAGATCAAGTGCCGATGAATGCGGAGCTTACCTGGCTCCGAAGACTCAGGGCAACGGCCTCTGCCGCCGAGGCGCCGTTAAGATCGCTAGCCTGCCGCCTATGGCGAACGCCACGGGATTATGTATTATGCCTGTGCTAAAATCGCACGAACGTTCGCATAGTTCCAAGAATGAATAAGGGCGCGCAAACTCGAGCCGCAATCCTCGATCACGCTGTTGCGATCGCAGGCGTGCACGGGCTTGCCGGCATGAGCATCGCTCGCCTGGCCGGCGTTACCGGCATGTCGAAGAGCGGCCTGTTCGGGCACTTCGGCTCCAAAGCAGCGCTGCAACGGGCAGTGCTAGAAACTGCCGCAGAGCAGCTAGCCCGAAGCGTGCTCGGCCCCGCACAACGAGAACCGACCGGTGAGGCGAGGCTGCGGAGCCTATTTTCACGCTGGCTCGCCTGGATCGATGCGGACGAGCGTCCTGGCGGTTGTCCGTTGTTGTTCGCTTCGATCGAACTCGCCGAGCGGCCCGGTGAACTACGCGATTTTCTCGTTGATCATCAGGAGATCTGGATCGATCGTATCCGCCAAATGTGCCAGAAGGCCGTTGCGGAGGGAAACTTTCGTGAAGGATTGGATACGCGGCAATTCGCGTTCGAGTTTCACGGTATTGGTCTCGGTTTCAACTTCGCGCGCCGGTTTCTCGCCGACTCGAGAGCGCTGACGCATGCGAACACGGCCCTCGATAGGCTGATCGCCGCCGCCAGCTAGTAGCGGTAATGCTCCGACTTATAGGGGCCTTCGACCGCGATACCCAGATAGTCAGCCTGCCGCTGGGAAAGTTCTTCCAAACGCACGCCGAGTTTCTCGAGATGTAGTCGTGCGACTTTCTCATCCAGGTGTTTGGGTAGCGTATATACACCCAGAGGATACCTCTCCGGATGATTGAATAATTCGATCTGAGCGAGCGTTTGATTTGTAAAACTATTCGACATCACGAAACTCGGATGACCCGTCGCACAGCCGAGATTTACGAGTCGACCCTCGGCAAGGAGAATGATGCTCCTACCGCCAGGAAAAGTGATCTTATGAACCTGGGGCTTTATCTCCTCCCACTCGTACTGACGCATCTTGTCGATCTCGATCTCGTTATCGAAGTGACCGATATTACAGACGATAGCGTTGTGCTTCATTTGCTTCATGTGTGCTTCGGTAATCACGTCCACACAACCGGTTGTGGTGACGAACACATCACCAATCTTTGCGGCCTCGGCCATCGTCATGACTTCGAAGCCTTCCATGGCCGCCTGCAATGCGCAGATCGGATCGATCTCCGTAACAACGACGCGTGCGGATTGGGCCTTCAGTGATTGACAACAGCCCTTGCCAACATCGCCGTAACCAGCCACGACGGCCACCTTGCCCGCTAGCATGACATCGGTGGCGCGAAGAATTCCGTCCACGAGCGAGTGGCGGCAACCATATAGGTTATCGAACTTCGACTTGGTCACCGAATCATTGACGTTGATCGCGGGAAACAACAACTCGCCTCGCTCCAGCATCTGGTAGAGCCGATGAACGCCTGTCGTCGTCTCTTCGGTCACGCCGCGGATATTCTCGACCAACCGATGAAAACGTTGTGAGTCACGCTGCAACGACTTTTTCAGTTGCGCGAGCAGCACGCCCTCTTCCTCGGTCTCCGGTGTCTTATCGAGGACCGATGCATCATCCTCAGCCCGATGCCCCAGATGGACGAATAACGTCGCATCACCACCATCGTCGAGGATGATATTCGGGCCAATGCCACCCGACCAGTCGAAGATCCGGTCGATATAATCCCAGTATTCCTCCAACGTCTCGCCCTTGACGGCGAACACCGGCGTGCCGTTCGCGGCAATCGCCGCTGCGGCATGATCCTGAGTCGAGAAAATGTTGCAGCTCGCCCAGCGTACCTCGGCGCCCAAGGCTTCGAGCGTCTCGATCAGCACCGCAGTTTGGATGGTCATGTGCAGAGAGCCGGCGATGCGAGCATCTTGCAACGGCTGACTCTCCCGGAATTCCTCGCGTGTCGCCATGAGTCCCGGCATCTCGTGCTCTGCGAGCGCGATCTCCCTGCGGCCGAACTGGGCCAGGCCAATATCGGTGACGACGTAATCGTTGTTCGCCGAGTCAATGGCCACAACCTTATCGGTCATAATCTGTTACTCCGTTAAAGGCTCACCGAAGCTGGCCTGAAATCGCTTCTGAAACTCTTCCCTGGTGAAGCGGTGGTTCTGGGTTCCGTGGCATTCTATCTTAATCGCACCCAGCAGACTTGCGACGCGGCCCACGGTTGACCAGTCGTAGCCGGCCATGAGCCCGAACAGCAGTCCGGCGCGGTAAGCATCGCCACAACCCGTCGGGTCGCTCACGGTGGCGGGCTTGGCGGCTGGAATTTCAAGATCTGTTGCCGGCGTATAGATCATGGAGCCTTTCGCACCACGGGTCACGATCAAGCCTTTCAAGCGTTGTTTGAAGTCACCGACATCCCAACCCGTACGTTCTTTCAATACCTGCCACTCATAGTCGTTGACCGTGACCCATGTCGCCTGTTCTACGAACTGTCGTAACTCATCGCCGTCGAACATCTGCAACCCTTGGCCGGGGTCGAAGATGAATGGTATCTCAGCCGCCGCGAATTGCGTGGCGTGCGCCAGCATCCCGTCACGCCCATCCGGCGACACGATACCGATGGTGACATCCTGGGCGTCGCTGACACGATTCAGATGCGACTCGTTCATTGCGCCCGGGTGGAAAACTGTTATCTGGTTGGCATCCAGATCCGTAGTGATAAATGCCTGAGCTGTAAATACATTATCAACGACCCGAATGTAATCCTGACGAATGCCTTGACGCTCCAGCCAATCGCGATACGGAGCGAAGTCCTTGCCGGCTGTCGCCATCGGCAAGGGGTCCTGGCCGAGTAATTTCAGATTGTAGGCAATATTCATGGCGCAGCCGCCGAACTCGCGACGCATCTTGGGAACCAAGAACGCGACGTTCAGGATATGAATCTGATCCGGCAGAATATGATTCTTGAACGAATCTTCGAACACCATAATAGTATCGTAGGCGATCGACCCACAGATCAGGGCAGACATAAAAAATCCTTGCTGGCGGGATAGGCTGAGGCTACGCGGCCGCGTCTACTTTCAACGCTTCCGCCTTTACAGTGCACTCCCAGGTGAAATCGGCATCGCTGCGGCCGAAGTGACCGTAAACCGCAGTCTTTCGATAGATCGGGCGGAGCAGATCGAGCATCTGCAGTATGCCATAGGGCCTGAGATCGAAATGCTCTCGCACGAGTGTGCTGATTCGGCCCTCGGAGATCTTGTTGGTGCCGAACGTTTGAACCATGACCGAGGTTGGTGCCGCTACGCCGATCGCATAGGACACTTGAATCTCACATCGATCTGCCAATCCAGCAGCGACGATATTCTTGGCGACATAGCGGGCAGCATAGGCTGCGGAGCGGTCTACCTTGGAGGGATCCTTGCCTGAAAACGCACCGCCGCCGTGGCGAGCCATACCACCATAGGTGTCGACGATAATCTTGCGTCCTGTCAGGCCACAGTCTCCGGCGGGCCCGCCGATTACGAAGCGACCGGTCGGATTGATGTGGTACTTCGTATCAGCACTCAGCCACTTCTCAGGCAGTACCGGTTTGATGATGCTCTCCATGACGGCTTCCTGCAGGTCATTCTGCGAGATGTCCGGATCGTGCTGGGTCGATAACACCACTGCATCTATCGACACAGGCCGATCGTCTTCGTAGCGGAACGTCACCTGGCTTTTGGCATCGGGGCGCAGCCATGCGAGTTCTCCCGACTTCCTGACTTCTGCCTGTCGCTCCACGAGTCGATGCGCGTACATGATCGGGGCCGGCATCAGCGTGTCGGTTTCATTACTCGCATAGCCAAACATCAACCCTTGGTCGCCCGCCCCCTGCTCCTCCGGTGCACCTCTGTTCACGCCCTGGGCGATATCCGGCGATTGCTCCCCCAACTCGTTGATGAATCTGCAGCTGCTACCGTCGAAGCCAACGTCCAAACTGTCGTAGCCGATATCCAGCACCACCTGGCGCACAAGCTTCTCTATGTCCACGTGCGCCGTCGTACTAATCTCTCCAGCGACCAGAACTAAGTCGGTCTTCGTGAGTGTTTCACAAGCAACCCGAGCCGAGGGGTCGGCCTTGATAGCGGCGTCAAGTATGGCATCGGAGATCTGGTCACACATCTTGTCGGGGTGTCCTTCCGATACCGACTCGGAGGTGAAGAGATAACTGCTGGCCATGAACCGGTGCTCCTAGAGGTACACTAGGGGCGGCGAGATTGCGGGGTGCCACCATTGAAACAAGGGCAGCTTGCCCAAATTGAAGACCCCGTGCAACTGCAGACTGACTTCTAGGCTCTGCTCTACTACCATACCGGCGCAAGGAGGCTTCGTGGCCACAGAACACCATCGATTGATTATTTTGGGATCCGGCCCTGCAGGGTATACGGCAGCCGTGTATGCGGCGCGGGCCGCGCTGGATCCCGTCATTATTACAGGTATAGAAGTCGGTGGTCAGATGACGACGACGACGGATGTGGACAACTGGCCGGGCGATGACGACGGAGTCCAGGGACCGGAACTCATGGAGCGCATGAAACGTCACGCGGAAAAGTTCGGTACACGCTTGTTATACGATCAAATCAATACTGTAGAGCTGGCACAGCAGCCGTTTCGCCTCACCGGCGACAGCGGCGAGTACACCTGCGATGCGCTTATCATCAGCACTGGCGCCACCGCCAAATACCTGGGCCTGGACTCGGAGGAAGCCTATAAGGGACGCGGCGTATCTGCGTGCGCCACTTGTGATGGCTTCTTCTTCAAAGCACAGGCTGTCGCTGTGATCGGCGGCGGCAATACCGCGGTGGAAGAGGCATTGTATCTCTCCAATATCGCTTCGAAGGTCACGATAGTCCATCGCAGAGATGAATTCCGTGCCGAAAAAATCTTGAGCAAGCGACTACTCGACAAGACCAAGGACGGCAACGTCGACATACAGTGGAATCACGTGCTCGACGAGGTACTCGGTGACGACGCTGGCGTCACCACAATTCGGATTAAGGCCGCACAAGGTGATGCAACGCAGGAAATTCCGGTGCAAGGCGTCTTCATCGCCATCGGCCACACGCCGAATACCGGGATATTCGAAGATCAATTGAAAATGGACGGCGGTTATATCGTCGTTAACCAAGCGGACGGCGACTACGCCACCGGAACCAGTGTCGAGGGTGTTTTTGCAGCCGGTGATGTCGCCGACCCCATCTATCGGCAGGCGGTCACGTCGGCCGGCTCGGGTTGCATGGCGGCCCTGGACGTAGAACGCTATCTGGCCGGAGCAGCGTAACCTCAACACCATGAAGCGATTCGGCATTATCACCGGGCTCACAATCGCCGTGATCGCTGCAGGCTGGTTTCTTACTCGTCCGGATCCGGTCTCGGTCAGTCTGATTACTGTCGCGCGCGGTCCGGTATCTTCTACCATCAGCAATACACGGGCCGGGACGGTGGAGGCCTGCCGGCGGGCCGGGTTGTCCCCGGCGACGGGCGGACAAATCGTAGTGCTCTCGGTTGCAAATGGTGACCTTGTCGAACAAGGCGAGCTGCTGTTGGAACTTTGGAATGAAGATCTAAAAGCCGAGATCAGGCTCGCGCAACGGGAGGCGACGGCTGCTCAGTCCCGTGCCGGAGAAGCCTGCGTCATCGCCGATTTCGCCCGGCGTGAAGCGAACCGCCTGACGATGCTCCTCGAGGATGGACTCGCTTCAGAAGAAGACACGGACCGCGCGGTCGGCATCGCCGAATCGAGTGCCGCCGGCTGCACAACCGCTCACGATAATGCCCTGGTGGCCGCGGCGCGCATAGAGGTCACCGAAGCGGCGCTGGAGCGAACTCGGCTCGTTGCGCCGTTCGCAGGCATCATCGCCGAGATCAATGGCGAACTCGGAGAATTCGTGACGCCTTCTCCGGTCGGCATCCCTACTCCACCGACCGTCGATTTGATCGACTCGAGCTGTCTCTACATCAGCGCGCCAATCGACGAGGTGGACGCCCCAGCCGTGCGCGAAGGCTTGCCTGCGCGTATCAGCTTGGACGCATTTTCGGACAGAACTTTTTCTGGGCATGTGCGGCGTGTGGCGCCCTATGTGCTGGATATCGAGAAACAGGCGCGCACTGTCGAAATCGAGGCGGAGATCGATGACCCGGACAAGGCCGCATTGCTGCCCGGCTACAGCGCTGACGTAGAAATTCTTCTCGCCAGCGAAGACGATGTCGTTCGTGTACCAACCTCCGTGATCGTTGATGGGAACCAGGTCTACGTCTATGACGAGGCTACCGGCCGACTCGAGCTTCGCGAGATCGAGCCCGGCATCTCAAACTGGGAGTACACCGCCATTACCCGGGGCCTAAGCGCCGGCGAACGCATAGTCAGCTCCATTGATCGTGAAGGCGTCGAGGATGGTGCTGCCGCTCGGTCCGACTGACCGATGATGCGGCTAGAGAACATCTGCCGCGACTTTCAGGTAGGCGACCAGGTCGTACACGCTCTGGATCATGTCGATCTCGAGATCAAGCCCGGCGAATACATTTCGATCATGGGTCCATCAGGCTCCGGCAAATCCACACTGTTGAATATCCTCGGCCTCCTGGACAGGCCGAATCTTGGCACCTATTGGCTCAACGGCGCCGATGTTTCCAGTCTGGATGACAACGCACTGGCCGAGCAGCGGCAGCAGCATATCGGCTTTATCTTTCAAGCCTTCCACTTGATTCCGCGCCTGAGCGCACTCGAGAACGTGGAGTTACCGCTGCTGCTCGCGGGTGCGCCGGTCGCCGCACGCCGGGATCGAGCGCGCGAAGTGCTCGACTCGGTCGGACTCGCTACCCGGCTGGATCATCGACCGGATCAACTGTCCGGCGGCGAACGTCAACGCGTTGCGATCGGTCGCGCCATAGTAATGAATCCCGGGCTATTGCTGGCCGATGAGCCGACCGGCAATCTGGACTCGCGGTCCAGTGAAGACGTCATCGAACTCATCGAGCAGTTGAACCGGAACGGAATCAGTCTGATGGTTGTTACCCACGACCCCGATATCGGTCGACGGGCTCAGCGGCATATATCGCTCCGGGACGGGAAGATCGTCACGGATGACGGCAGATTATCGCGATGAGACCCGTCGATACCGCTCGCTTGGCCTTCCAGTCGATTCACCGTTACCCGCTGCGAACCACGATGCTGCTGTTGGCGGTTTCGATCGGTGTCGCTGCCGTGGTGCTGCTGACCGGGGTGGGTGAGGGAGCGCGCCGCTACGTCACCGGAGAGTTCGCCGCGTTGGGCACTCATTTGATCGTGGTGCTGCCTGGTAAAGCGGAAACCGCCGGCGCCGGCGGAACCGGCACGATTATCGGCGCGACAGCCCGTGATCTAACGCTGGAAGACGCGATGGCCATAGAACGAAGCGCACACATCGCGCAGGTCGCGCCCATCATCGTCGGCAGCGGCAACGCGTCCTGGCGCGCGCGGGAGAGAGAAATTACTGTCCTCGGTACGACGACCGAAATGCTGGATGTTCAACATTGGACGATGCAGCTTGGTCGTTTCCTTCCTGACATCGATATGGACATCGCCACGCCCGTGTGCGTGATGGGCAGTGTGGTCCGTGATGAGTTTTTCGACAATACGAATCCGCTCGGACAGTGGCTACGAATCGGCGACACGCGCTGCAGGGTGATAGGCGTGTTGACTCAGGGCGGCATTACCGGCCCGTTCGATACCGACGAGTTGGTTATCCTCCCGATCGCCAGCGCGCAGCAACTGTTCAACGCACCCGGCGTTTTCCGAATCCTGACAGAAGCGGTCAGCCAAGATTCTATGGACGCCGCGCGACGCGATATCATCGAGATCATCAAAGCCCGGCATCAAGGCGAGGAAGATATAACCGTCGTCACGCAGGATGCGGTGCTCGCCACATTCGAGTCGATCTTCGACATGATCACGATGGGTCTGGCCGGCATCGCCTCCATCAGCCTGGTCGTCGCGGGCGTGCTGATCATGAATGTAATGCTCGTGGCCGTCAGCCAGCGGACGAAGGAGATCGGCTTGCTCAAAGCGTTGGGTGCTAAGGAACGTCATATCGTCGCGCTGTTTCTTGCTGAGGCGGTATTCCTGTCCTTGTTCGGCGCGCTGTTGGGTCTAATCCTGGGCAACGCCGGAACAAGATTGCTGGGGACCGTGTTTCCGATCCTCGATTTTAGCGCGCCGACCTGGGCGATGGTGGCAGCTGTGGGGGTCGCGGTCACCAGCGGGCTGTTATTCAGTATTCTGCCGGCTCGCAGAGCCGCGCGTCTGGATGCGGTGCTCGCGCTCGCGGGTCGCTAACAAATGTTACTCAGGGACGTCATTCGTTTTACCGCCCAATCGGTGCTGGCGCAGCGCATGCGTAGCGCCTTGACAGCTTTGGGACTCGGTATTGGCGTTACAGCGGTCGTTTTGCTGACATCGATCGGCGCAGGGATCAATCTATACATCGTCGAGCAATTCACTCAGTTCGGTACCAACACGATCGCGGTACAGCCTGGTAAAGCGAGCACATTCGGCATCTCCGCCGGCGTGTTGAACTCGGTCCGGCCGTTGAGCCTGCAGGATGCGGAGGCGTTAAAACGGGCCCCCTATGTGCTGCATTCCGTTCCCGCTGTCTCCGGTGCCGCATCGGTCAAGGCGCGCGGCCGAGAACGCACGGTTAATGTTTTTGCCGTAGGTCCCCAGTTTGATCAGGCGTTTAAGTTTCACGTTTCTCGCGGCAGTTTTCTGCCTAACGACGATTTGGAGAGGCCTCGCGCCGTCGCTGTCCTGGGTGCGCGGGTGTACTCGGAGCTGTACGGCTCAGCGAATCCGCTTAATGACAGAATTCGAATCGGCGGCGATCGTTACAGGGTAGTCGGCGTGATGGAACCCAAGGGCGATATGCTGGGTATCGACCTCGATGACACCGTTTATATACCCGCCGCCAGTGGCCTCGCTTTATTCAACCGCGAGGGCCTGCACGAGATCGATATTCTCTATGATGAGCGCGCACCTGTCGATGAAGTCATCGCTGGCATCAAGCGAATTCTGCTCGCACGCCACGGTGGCGAAGATTTTACGATCATCGACCAGCAACAGATGCTGGACGTGCTGGGGTCCATCATCGGTGTCTTGACCTTTGGAATCGCCGTGCTGGGCGGCATCTCCCTGCTAGTTGGCGGCGTCGGCATATTCACGATCATGACGATCGCAGTACGTGAGCGTACCCCGGAGATCGGACTACTGCGTGCGATAGGCGCAAAGCGGCGTCACATCTTGCAACTATTCCTCGGCGAGGCCGTCCTGCTCGCGGGATTAGGCGGTATCGCAGGCCTGCTCGTCGGCCTGGGTATCGTTGCAGTTGTTCATCTGACCATTCCTGCAATGCCGGCTCAAATCGCGCCGGTCTATGTGGTGCTTGCCGAGACTATCGCGGTAATCATCGGCTTGATCGCAGGCGTCCTTCCGGCGCACCGTGCGGCTGCATTAGAGCCATTGGAAGCGTTACGGACTGAGTGAGGTGCTTGCGGGACAGAATATCTCGTTAAGTTGATCGGCTAAGCGCAACCCTGCCTGAATCAAGCGCAACTTCACTAGATCGTTCGCGATCTGCAGATAATCCTCGTCGAGCCGGCGCGTCTCCGGATCGAATGCATAAATAATGGTCCTGAGCGACAGTCCTTCCGCCGCCCATTGGCGGGGTGGGCTCGGCTGGTGCCTGGCGGCCAGTAACATCACCATGGGCATGATATTGCGCGCATAGCGTGCAGCCGGCAGTTCATCTTCGCGAATCGCATCCGTATCCCAGAATCGATGCAGGTTGGTTCGCTCGTCGCCGAGAAAAACCTCTGTACTGGTGCCGCCGCGATCTGCCCGACGTCCGACGTGCAGTGGCTGGTGCAGGTCGACAATGAAATGTACGAGAAATTTCAAGGCTTCACTTCGCCGTTCCTGGGTGAGATTCTCGTCACGCAGACGCGAGTGAAAGTGCGCGATCGCCC
>SMWC01000056.1 GCA_004357505.1 Gammaproteobacteria bacterium
AGTGGACGATGAGTCTACTGAACCACGGACCGAACCGCAGGGTCATTGGCCGGATGGGCACACCGACCGCATCCAGGCGATACGGACCGCCGGCATCGTCGGCCTGGGTGGCGCAGCGTTTCCGACCGCCGAGAAGCTTGCCACGAACGGTAGCTGCAGCACGTTGATACTCAACGGCGCCGAGTGTGAGCCGTACATCAGCTGCGATGACATGCTGATGCGTGAAAGTGCCGCAGAGATACTCACCGGCGCACAGACGATGATGAGTCTAGTCGGCGCAGATATCTGCCTGCTGGCGATCGAGCGAGACAAATCGCTGGCGCTCGAGTCGATGGCGGCAGCGATCGCCGAACTCGGGGACGAACGTATCCGGATCGCGACAGTTCCAAGCGTTTATCCTGCCGGCGGTGAGCGGCAACTGATTGAGCTGCTGATGGGAGAGGAAGTCCCAAGCGGCCACTATCCGATCGCAACCGGCTGTGTTTGCCAGAATGTCGCCACCGCCTATGCGTTGGATCGGCTCGTACGCGCCGGGGAGCCGCTGATGACGAGAATCGTTACGGTTACCGGCAAGGGGGTTCGAGAGCCGCAAAATGTCGAGGTGCCCATCGGCACGCCGATCCGGGAATTGATTCAACACTGCGGCGGCTATGTCGGTAACGTCGAAAGATTGATTCTCGGTGGCAGCATGATGGGCTATTCGGTGTCGTCAGACGAGTTACCGGTGACCAAAGCCACCAACTGCGTCATCGCAGCACACCGCGATGAAGTCCGGGACAGCTACCAAGAATGGCCCTGCATTCGCTGCGGAAACTGCGCAGAAGTGTGTCCCGCTCGGCTCTTACCGCAGGATCTTCTGCGGCGATCCAGATCGTACGACTATCAGCAGCTGGATGTCTTGGGGTTAAGCGACTGCATAGAGTGCGGCTGCTGTGATGTCGTGTGCCCAAGTCAAATTCCTTTGACCGATTATTTTAGAGATGCCAAGCAAGCTAGACGAACACACGAACGTCACCGGCGCCTCGCGGATACAGCGCAGAGCCGCTACCTGAGCAAACAGGAGCGCCTGCGCCTGCAACAGGAGCAGACCGAGAGGCTACAGACTGACTTGAAAGCGCAAGTAGCCGCCGATTCGAAGTTGCGACAAGAAACCGTCCAAGCGGCCATCGATCGCGTCCGGCGTCGACGCGATGCTGACGATGCTCGCTAAACCCATCAATACAACCTTGTTGGACCACTAGTGTCGTTCGCGCTTAAGCCCGCGCCCCATGTAACTCCAGCGACCAGCGTGCCGCTGGTCATGCGCCGAGTACTCTATGCGCTGATACCCGCAACGATCGTCTACACCGCGTACTTCGGCTGGGGTCTGTTGATAAACATGGTCATCGCCGTTGCGGCGGCGCTCGCGGCCGAAGCGTTGATGTTACGAGCGAGACGGCGCGCAATCAGGCCTGGAAGCGCGGATGCCAGCGCAGTCGTTACGGCCATTCTATTGGCTTTTGCGATCCCGCCACTAGCCCCATGGTGGATACCGGCATTGGGCGCCGGAGTGGCGGTCAGCCTGGCAAAACATCTCTACGGCGGCCTGGGATCCAATTTATTCAATCCAGCGATGGTGGGCTACGTCATCCTGCTGATCTCCTTCCCGGTCGAGATGACACAGTGGCTGCCGCCCGTCGGGTTCGACCCCAGTGTCCAGCAACTGGGGTTCTGGTCGAATCTGAACTACGCGCTGACCGGCCACACTCCGTCGGGCATTGACATCGACGCGCTCACGCAGGCGACGCCACTCGACCAGGTCAAGGAAGGCCTAGGTCAGATGCGGACGCTCGACGAGATCCGGTTAGGTCGACTGTTTGGTTTTTACGGCGGCCGAGGTTGGGAGTGGATTAACGGCTGCTTCGCGCTGGGCGGGTTGTACCTTCTGTATCGCGGTGTCATTCGCTGGCACATCCCGGTCGCTCTGATCACCGGTCTTTGCGGCTGCGCGGCTGCGCTGCATATCATAGACCCTAGTCGCTACTCGTCTCCCGGCTTTCATTTGTTCGGCGGCGCTACACTGTTGGGCGCTTTCTTCATCGCCACCGATCCGGTCACTGCTGCCGCGACAGATCGCGGCCGGCTGATCTTTGGCGCCGCTATCGGCGCGATTACCTACGCCATCCGGACCTGGGGCGGCTATCCAGATGGGCTAGCCTTCGCCGTGCTGTTGATGAACGCGACGGTGCCACTATTGGATCGATATACGAGACCACGAATCTATGGCCACTTCTAAGCAACGGACGTTGCGCGCGATCGCATCGGTCACGGCAATTGCCGTCAGCGCAGCAGTGCTCGTCACGGGAAGTTACGAAATCAGCTATGAGCGTATTGAGGAGAATCATCAGGCGCGACTTCTACGCACGCTCCATCAGGTTCTGGACCCGGCCAGCCATGATAATGAGCTGACACAGAATCGGCGCGCAGTGCGGGACTTGAAGCTTCTCGGTAGCTCAGAGCCAATGGACGTATTCATCGCCACGAGGGAGGGACGACCGATTGCCGCATTGATATCTAGCGTTGCTCCCAGAGGTTATAGCGGCCCCATTCACCTGCTGACCGGGATCGCTGTCGACGGTACGGTCACTGGAGTCCGAGTGACGAGTCACAGCGAAACACCGGGCTTGGGCGACGTGATTGAGATTGAGAAATCCGGCTGGATCTTAAGCTTCGACGGAACTAGCCTCTTATCACCACCGCTCGACGGCTGGGCAGCCGGTCAAGACGGCGGTCAGTTCGATGCGATTACCGGTGCGACCGTTACACCGCGTGCGGTTATCGATGGCGTGAAAAATACCTTGCTGTACTTTCAACGACACAAAGACACGTTGTTCACAGAGCCCTCGGGTAGCAGTTCCTTAGCAGGTGAGACTGCCGATGACTGATGTAAAGACCGTCGTACTCGACGGTATCTGGCGTAACAATCCTGCCCTGGTACAGCTGCTGGGACTGTGCCCGTTGCTCGCAATTACCACCACGCTCGTGAACGGCCTGGCGCTAGGATTGGCGACGACCGCCGTGCTGGTCGTTACCAATATGACTGTGTCACTGATACGTGGAGCGCTAATTCCTGCAGCCCGTATCCTTGTCTTCGTTCTGATCATCGCCTCTTTGGTTACGATCGTGGATTTACTGGCCAACGCTTATCTGTATGAGTTACACCAGACCCTGGGCCTGTTTATTCCCCTGATCGTCACCAACTGTGCGATCCTTGCCCAGGCTGAGGTATTCGCCAGCCGTCATAGCATCGGCGTGGCTGCTCTGGGCGGACTCAGTACCGGCGCCGGCTTCACGATGGCGCTGATCGCCCTGGGCGGCTGCAGGGAGATCGTGGGCCAAGGCACTCTGTTTGCGGGACTCGAGCAACTGCTCGGTGACGCTGCAGCCGGCATTGTCATCAATCTACCTGTCGATGGGATCCTGGTAGCCGCACTGCCACCGGGCGCATTCTTCGGCCTGGCCTTGCTGATCGCATTGAAAAACTATCTCGATCGCGACAAACACGGCGTTTCGACGACCGCGACGCAAAGGGCACAGGCTGAGAAACATCTGCCGTGAATGCAGAGAAACGCAGACAGCTATACGAACGCTTGGCCAAAGCCAATCCAAACCCGACGACTGAATTAAACTACCGATCACCCTTCGAGTTATTAGTCTCAGTCGTGCTCTCGGCGCAGGCCACCGACGTAAGCGTCAACAAGGCAACTGCAAAGCTGTTCGCGGTCGCCAATACTGCCGATACCATCCTCGCTCTGGGCGAGGATCGCCTGAAACCTTATATACGAACGATAGGACTGTTCAACAGCAAAGCGAAAAATATTCTCGGCGCTTGCGAAATTCTAGTCGAGCAGCATGGCGGACAAGTGCCTCGCAGTCGCGAAGCACTTGAGGCCCTACCGGGCGTCGGCAGAAAAACCGCTAACGTGATATTGAATACTGCGTTCGGCGAACCGACGATCGCCGTGGACACTCATATTTTCCGAGTATCGAACCGGACAGGTCTGGCGACCGGCAAGGACGTGTTAGCGGTCGAGAAAAAGCTCGAGAGGTTCACGCCGGACGAGTTCAAACGCGACGCACACCATTGGCTGATTCTGCATGGCCGCTATGTGTGTAAGGCGCGAAAGCCAAGTTGTCCGGAGTGCTTGATCGCGGATCTCTGCGACTACAAGCCAAAGACTGTGTAGCAGTGGCCGCACAGCCGCCGGAAACGTTGTTTCCTCCGTTTCTTGCTAGCGGATACTGAGCGAGTGAGTGTAATTCAACGGGCGCTCCTGCTAGGATAATCTGTCGCGATCATGCTACCGACATCCATTCACCAAACTCTTGCAGAAAACTGCCCGCGTGACTCAGCCACCGCCGCCTCAGACCACTGCTGACCGGCCATCGTCGCCGATAGCAGCGCGATTCCGAGGCTTTTTACCCGTGGTGGTCGACGTGGAGACAGGCGGTTTCAATCCTGCTACCGATGCGCTGTTGGAAATCGCTGCTGTCCTACTGCACCTCGATACGGATGGCGACATCAAACTCGCGCGAACCATCTCCTACCACGTTAAGCCCTTTCCCGGAGCCGGGCTTGATCCGGCCTCGCTCGAAGTGACCGGCATAGACCCTTTTCACCCGCTGCGGCCTGCGATCGATGAAGACGACGCGTTGCAGAGTATCTTCAAAGAGGTCCGAGCGGAAGTCAAAGAGCAATCGTGTACTCGCGCTATTCTCGTCGGACACAATGCCTTTTTTGATTTGCAGTTTCTAAACGCCGCAGCGAAACGAAACAAGATCAAGCGCAATCCGTTTCACCCGTTCTCGAGTTTTGACACCGCAACGCTCGCCGGTGTTGCGCTCGGTCAGACGGTTCTGGAGCGAGCGGTGACGGCAGCCGGATTCTCCTGGGATGAAAGCAAGGCGCACTCGGCCGCCTACGATGCAGAAGTGACCGCGAAGTTGTTCTGCGAACTCGTTAACCGCTTCCGAGGAGTCTATGGGGGCTAGGCCTCGGCTGCTGCCGATCCGGCTTTCGCCATAATCTCCTTTAACTCTCCGGACTGGTGGAGCTCCAGCGTAATATCGCAACCACCGATCAACTCGCCATTGACGTACAGCTGGGGGAAAGTAGGCCAGTTAGAATACGCTTTCAGGCCTTCGCGGACCTCGGGATCCTCGAAGATATTGACAGAAGCAAACTTGGTGCCGATGTCGCGGAGTACGGCGACCGTTTGCGCCGAAAACCCGCACTGCGGAAAATCCGGTGTGCCCTTCATATACAAGAGCACGGGATTATCCGCCAACTGCTTCTGTATTCGTTCGCTGACATCCATATCACTCGACCTCCACTGTCTGTCGCCATGGGCTGCGGTAAGGTTCTACCACCGAAGTTCGAGCCCGATGTCGATCAGGAATCATTGAATAATGGCTACCCCTGCCCTATTCTTCTAGAGATTCCCGGCCAGGGCAAGTCACCTGACCGGCTTGTGGATAGCAATAAGACAATAACCCACGCGGAGGAACTCCAATGAACCCATTGAATTCGGTGAATGGCACCATTATTGCCGGCATAGGTCTCGCCGTTCTGCTCGGAGCCCTGACCATGGGCGTTAATCCGAACCCCGCCAGTCTATTGGTATGGATCCACGTCCTGGCCGGCATCACCTGGATCGGGCTCCTGTACTACTTCAACTTCGTGCAAGTCCCCGCATTGGCCGAAGCGGCGGCGGACGACGGCGGACCGGGAGGAGCCGGCATCACGAAGTACGTCGCACCGCGCGCCTTACTCTGGTTCCGCTGGAGCGCCTTGCTGACCTGGGTCTCTGGCGCGAGCTATCTCGCACATCTCGGCATATTCGGCGACGCGTTCATGCTGACCGATGGCCTTCCTCGCATCATCGGCATCGGCGCCTGGCTCGGAACGATCATGTTATTCAATGTCTGGGTCTTGATCTGGCCAAACCAGAAGAAGATTCTCGGCATCGTCGAGGCAACAGCCGAAGAAATCGGCAAGGCCAAGCGCGTCGCGTTGCTCGCCTCACGAACCAATACGCTGCTGTCCATCCCCATGATCATGAGTATGGTCGGCTACGGCCACGGTGGATTTATCGTCTAGCTTTGGTAGCCGTTCTTTCCGACCCGGAAAGGAAATTTCCTTTCCGGGTTTTCTTTTCTTAACCTCGATCACGAGCATGGCTCAACTGTCAATACCGCTGCCGCCCGATATCGGTGAAGTGGTCGCCCTGGCTCTAAATGAGGACCAGGGCGATGGTGACCTAACAGCCAAACTGATCGACGCAAACGCGACAACGACCGCGCAGGTCACGGTACACGACGTCGTTACCTTAAGCGGTTGTGCCTGGTTTGATGAAGTTTTTCGCCAGCTTGATGATCGGGTTGCCGTGCAATGGAATTTCTCCGACGGCATGGAACTGACCCCTGCGCAGCCCGTATGTGACATCACCGGCCCGTCCCGTCCGATTCTTACCGGCGAACGCACAGCGCTCAACTTTCTACAGACGCTCTCTGGAACTGCGACAGCCGTGCGCGAGCATGTTCTGGCAGTCGCGGCTACGCAAGCACGTATCCTGGATACCCGGAAGACGATTCCGTGTCTACGGCGAGCGCAGAAGTACGCTGTATTGTGTGGCGGCGGCGAGAATCACCGCATGGGACTCTATGACGGCGTTCTGATCAAGGAGAACCATATCGTTGCGGCGGGCGGCATTCTAGCGGCCGCAGGCGCCGCGAGAGAGCGTGAACCGGCGACGCTGATCGAAATCGAAGTAGAGACGCTTGACCAGCTTCGCGAAGCTCTGACGGCCGATGTCGACCGCATTTTGCTGGACAATTTTTCCTTGACGTCGTTAAGTGCGGCGGTAGCCGTTCGAGACGCTCATGACGGCCCGAGAAAACAGCTCGAGGCATCGGGAGGAATCGGGCTCGAAAATATCCGAGCGATTGCCGCGACCGGCGTCGACTTCATCTCTGTCGGTGCGTTGACAAAGCACGTCAGGGCCGTGGATTTTTCGATGCGTTTTCTTTAGGCCTTGGCGAATCTTTATACTCAGGCGACAGCCATTAAAACAGGCTGCGGCCTGTCCACACCGTACCCTTGAGCATAATCGACGCCCATTCCACGGAGCATCGTAATGATCTCCGCGTTCTCGGCAAACTCTGCGATCGTCTGTTTGCCTGTCAGATGTCCAATCTCGTTGATAGACCGCACCATCTCACGGTCGATCGGATCGTGCAGAATTTCCTTCACAAAACTGCCGTCTATCTTCAGGAAGTCGACCGGGAAGTGTTTGAGATAACCGAACGAAGACAGGCCCGTTCCGAAATCATCCAGCGCGAACCGACAGCCTAATTCCTTCAGCGCGTGTATAAACCGATTAGCCTGCGAGTAACTTGCGATCGCGGCAGTCTCTGTTATCTCGAAGCAAATCTGCTTACCGTTCAGGCCGCTCGTCTGAAACTGATCGATAACAAACGGCAGGAATTTTTCGTCCGTAAGACTTTGACCGGAAAGATTAATCGAACACAGGGATAGGCGTTTCCGCTCGTCGGCCTCCGACACCAGCCACCGAAATGCCTCGCGAATCACCCAGCGATCGATACTGGGGGTAATGCCATAACGCTCCGCTGCAGTGATAAAAAGCTCTGGTGAAATTATCTTGCCGCCTTCATCCTTCATGCGCAGTAACAGCTCGTAGTGGGCGCCGACATCCATCCCCGGTTGCAGCGGCTGTATGGTCTGGCGATACAGTTCAAATCGGTTCTGCTCCAACGCAGTGGTAATACGTGCCGCCCACTGCATCTCCTTGCGGCGCTTCATCAGTTCAATATCTGTCTCTTCATACGCATAGACCCGATTTCGACCCGCCTCTTTCGCCGCGGTACACGCGCTCTCCGCCGCGCTTACCAGTGCGGCTACATCTTCGATAATTGCGATAACAGGAACAACACCGATGCTCACACCGAGGCGGAATGTTCGCTCGTCCCAAATGAAACGGAATTCATTCACGGTGTCCCGCAAGGCCTCCGCTGTCTTCATCGCGTTTTCCAGCGTATCGCTCTCCAACAACACGCCGAACTCATCGCCCCCCAACCGAGCCAGCGTATCCCGCCAACGAATCTTCGATTTCAACAGCGCGCTGAGCTGTCGCAGCATCTCGTCCCCGGCAGAATGCCCGCAGGCATCGTTTACAATCTTGAATTTGTCCAGATCTAAATGCAGGATCGCATAGGATGTCTCCTCAGCCTTGGCGCTTTTCAACGCGCGCTCGAGACGTGTTTCGAACTCTGACCGATTGACAAGGTGAGTCAATGTGTCGTGGCTCGCGTGAAAACTGAGTTTATTGTTGAGTTCCCGTGCCTCACTGACGTCATGGAATACAAGAACGCCGCCGGTAACATTACCGCTCGCGTCCCGGATCGGTGCGGCAGTGCTCTCTATGTACAGCTCGTTTCCGTCACGACGAATCAACAGCGTGGGGCGCACCGATTTGATCGATCGATTTCGACGCATCGACACCGTGACCGGATTTTCCACGGGCTCGCAAGTCTCTTCGTGAAACCCTCTGAATATCTCGTCGATGGGCATCGCCACGGCATCGTCTAGCTGCCATCCGGTAAGTTCTTCGGCAACTGGGTTCAGATACTGGACTTGCGCTTCAGCATCGGTAGTCACAACCCCGTCCCCGATCGACTGCAACGTAATCTGGGCGCTCTCCTTCTCTCGGAACAGTGCCTCTTCGTAGAGCTTACGCTCCGTAATATCGGTCTCTACGCCTACCAGACGCCGCAGCCGTTTGTGTTCATCGACGCGCCCCATGATGCGGCTCTGAATCCAGCGCCAGTTGCCGTCGGCGTGCCGCATACGGTGGATGCTCTCGAACATCCTCGTCCGGCCTTCCAGATGCTCTCTAATCTGAACTTGCACACGAGCCATGTCATCCGGGTGAACCAGAAAGCGCCACTCCGGAATATCTTCGTCCTGATCGTAGCCGAGCATCGCGCGCCATCGCGGCGAGAAGTACATGGAATTGCTGTGAACATCGTAATCCCACAAGCCGTCATTCGCCGTATTTGAAACTAGCTCGTCACGTTCTCGAATGGTTTGCAGATCTTGCTCCAAGCGGATTCGCTCGAGTCCACTCGCACAGCTGACGCCGACGAGTTTCAGCGTTACCTGCAGATCCGTTCCCCAGTCCGGATCCGGAGCCGAGCTAAAGACTCCCAAGAGACCACCCGGCCGATTACCAATCTCGAATCCAACGGCCAGCAATGCCCCGACATTAAGCTCCACGAGTCGCTCGGCGTCGGTCTTTTGCGCCGGCGATGGCTTGCCCGTATCTTTGATTTCCAGCAGTCTCAGGTGCTCGAGATGTTTTTTGATCCACGGAAAGTCGGAGAGCTCGCGGTTCTTGAGAACTTCCGGGTTGCAGGCAGAGAACGTCGCTCGCCCAGCGTAGACCTCTCGAAAGGTTCGCCCCGACTGATCGAGTAGCGCAACGAACACCGCATCGGCGCCAGTGGCCTCGGTCAGGGTCTGCAAGCCATCCCGGACTCGCTCCTCAACGTTGTCGCTGCGCAGTTTCTGGAAGCTGACCGCGATCTGAGTCCCGATAAGATCTAGACCGGCCGCGCGTAGCGCCGTCGTCGTCTGTTCAAAGAGGCTTGTCGCAGACGACCGAGCGGCAGTCCCGCCGATGATCCCCGTGCTGTCACCCATTACCGTAGGCCATCTGTGAACGCGTGCCGATGCGCGGCTCCAGCCTTGAAAACGCATTCAATTGTGACAGTAACTCAGTAGAATACAAGGGGAATATGTTACCCAGCCTTGCCGCTGAATCGGAAACATTGGGCTGCCCAGGCAGCCATTGTCGGGCTGCCAGCGGGGTGACATAAGCGCTGAACATTACCCAGTTACGCCAAGTCCCGGCCACGTTTGCGCGCCGCTTGCACAGCCCGCACGAGCAAGCCTGGCAACGCATCCTGATTCAGCAATATATCCAGCGCAGCTTCCGTCGTGCCGCCAGGACTGGTCACCTGCCGCCGCAGCTCACTCGGCTCGTGTTCCGAAACAAGCGCGTAGGCGCCTGCACCCGCAACGGTCTTCTCGGCGAGCTGCCGTGCAAGATCCCTCTCCAACCCGACGCTCACTGCGGCATCGATCAGGCA
>SMWC01000057.1 GCA_004357505.1 Gammaproteobacteria bacterium
CGCGGGCTAACGAGCGCTGATGTCGACGGCACCGCCCATATATGGCCGCAGAACCTCTGGTATCGTCACAGAACCGTCTTCACGTTGATAGTTTTCAAGCACCGCGATCAAGGCGCGACCCGCAGCGACACCGGAACCATTCAAGGTGTGCACCGGCTCAGGTTTATTGTTGTTGTCGGGATTTCGCCACCGCGCATGCATACGCCGGGCCTGAAAAGCCTCGCAGTTACTACAGGAAGAGATCTCCCTGTATCGGCCCTGTCCCGGCAGCCACACCTCCAGATCGTAGGTCTTGGCGGCACCGAAACCAGTGTCGCCGCCGCAAAGGGTCACGACACGATAAGCAAGCCCCAACCGCTGCAGAATCGCCTCGGCGTGCGACAGCAACTCTTCAAGCGCTTCGTAGGAATCCTCCGGCCGCACGATATGCACGAGCTCTACCTTCTCAAACTGATGCTGGCGGATCATTCCGCGCGTGTCTTTGCCGTATGAGCCCGCCTCTGATCGGAAGCATGGCGTGTGGGCCGTCAGTTTTATTGGCAGTTCATCGGGCTCGATGATGGTGTCTCGCGCGAGATTAGTCAGCGGCACCTCCGCAGTGGGTATGAGTCTGAGCCCAGCCTCACCATCAACATGAAACAGATCCGCGTCGAACTTCGGGAGTTGGCCTGTGCCAAATAGAGACTCTTCGTTGACCAGATATGGAACGTATACCTCACTGTATCCGTGATCGTTAATATGCACATCCAACATAAACTGGATGAGCGCACGCTGAAGTCTCGCCAACTGGCCGCGTAATACGACGAATCGACTGCCCGAAAGTTTTGCTGCGCTTTCGAAGTCGATGAGCCCGAGATCCTCACCGATAGAAACATGGTCTTTGGATTCGAATTCAAAACTTGGTGGTTCACCCCAGCGGCGAAGCTCCGCGTTACAAGTCTCGTCCGCCCCATCAGGAACTGACTCGTGCAGCAGATTGGGCAAGTTCGACTGGAGGGCCTCTAAGTCATCCTGCACACTTTGCAGGCGTGCTTCAGTTTCGGATAATTTTTTCGCGAGCTCGCCGACCTCAAGCTTTAAAGGTTCGATGTGTTCGCCGGCGGCTTTCGCCCGACCGATGGCCTTAGAGCGCTCATTGCGCCCCTGGCGCAGTGTTTCAACTTCGACCTGTAGAGCCTTACGGCTGGACTCAAGCTCCAGATACCGCCCTCGATCCAGGACGACACCGCGGCGTGCGAGATTCCGCGCGATGCTGTCAAGGTCACTGCGCAGAAGTCTAGGGTCCAACATGGCTAGTGGCAATTCCCTGCAGACCGCGCCTTGTCTTGGTTCATCTGGGTAGCTCTGTACTCGTCAAAAAAACCTAGTTGGACCACTAGTTATGGTACCCCAATCGGCTCTCGATACGCTGACACCAACCTGCGAGCAACCAGAACGAGAGGCCGAAACCGATGAGCACGCCCGTCGCGTTCGCCACGAGATCGCCTGTCTCGAAGAAGCGGTATGGCAGTCTGAACTGAATCAGCTCAAGCACCAAACCAAGAGCCAGTAAAATCACAGCGACGATTCCATGGTACCGAGGCGCGTAGAGCCCGGAGAACCAGATCATCAATAGACAATAGCTAGCAGCGTGTACAATCTTATCGCCCCACGCGAGGTCTATCGTGACAATCACAACGCTTGGGAAAACACTCGCCGCAACAACACACACGACCAATACCAAACCGCACGACAGCCATAGCCAGGGATATCTAAGAGGTAACACGACGCACGTTACCTCGGTTTGCCAATCACATCGACCCCATCCGGCGGATCAAAAGAGAATAGATCGGCAGCAAAATCCTGATTGATATCCACTTCCGAGAAATCTATTCGTATAAGTTGATCCAGGCCATCAATCAATTCGAGGCGAGCAAGCTCACCATTTCGAAAACCGATCAGAATCGAACGAAAGTCTGAGCCTGAGAGTCTAGGCGCCAGATGTACCCAACTCAGCCCGTCCTCTGTAAAGCTCTCTAGCGTCTCGAAGCCATCCCGCACCGGCTGATCGCCACTTAAAAGCATGGCCGGTGTCGCCTCGATGATGGCACTCAAAGGTGTAACGGTCGCCTGGGCTAACTCGACGTCGTATATCCACAGATTTTCGCCGTCCGCGAGAACAAGCTGCTCAATAGGTTCCCGGTAGCGCCACAGGAACTGGTTCGGGCGCTGTAGTGACAAACTGCCCGTCGCGATCTCCATGAGTTGTTCGTCGGCACCCCGAAGTTCTTGATAGAACTCCGCCTGCAGGGTCTGCACCTCGTCTAGAAAGTTCTGCAGATGTTCTTCGCCTGTAAGCGCGTCAGCCAAATCCGCGGGCTGAGGCCAAGCCGATTCACAAGCAATCAGCGCCGCGCCGACAAATAAAAGAAACTGGTGGATGCTAGTCGTCGCTCGGTGGCGGCGGCGCCAACACTTCCCTGAATCCGTTCGTTTGCAAACTTCCAACGATGCCGGCCTCCTCCATGGTTTCCACCATCCGAGCTGCGCGGTTATAACCGATCTTCAGGCGACGCTGGACGCTGGAAATTGACGCCTTACGGGTTTGCGTCACGATCCGTACCGCCTGATCGTAAAGCGGATCCTGTTCGCCGTCCAACGCCCGCATCGTCATAGAATCGATTCCGGGGACATCGCCACTCGGGCCGGACAGAATTTCATCAATAAATGCAGGCGTTCCCGTACCGCGTATATCCCTCACCACGGAGTGCACCTCGTTGTCGGATACGAAGGCACCGTGGATCCGAGTCGGGATCGACGTACCGGGCGGCAGGAACAGCATGTCCCCGTGACCCAGCAGTTGTTCAGCGCCCATCTGATCGAGAATCGTCCGCGAGTCCACCTTTGCGGACACCTGGAAGGCCATCCGGGCCGGAATATTGGCCTTAATCAGCCCGGTAATGACATCAACCGACGGCCGTTGCGTCGCTATGATCATATGGATCCCTGACGCTCTAGCTTTCTGCGCGAGTCTTGCGATGAGTTCCTCTACTTTCTTGCCCACCATCATCATCATGTCCGCCAGTTCGTCGATGATGACGACGATATACGGTAAGGGCTGCAACTCTGGCGGTTTCTCGTCGCTGCCTTCCGGAACTGTGAACGTGGGATCGGGAATGGGCGTCCCGTAGTCCAGCGCCCTTTTAACCTTGCGGTTGTAACTGGTAAGGTGCCGTACGCCCAGCCCTGCCATCAACGTATAACGTCGCTCCATCTCAGCGACGCACCAGCGCAATGCATTCGCCGCCTCCTTCATGTTCGTCACGACCGGCGCGAGCAGGTGAGGAATGCCCTCATAGACTGAGAGCTCCAACATCTTCGGATCGATCATGATGAGCCTGACGTGTTCCGGCGAGGCTTTATACAAGAGGCTCAAGACCATCGCGTTGAGCGCCACGGATTTACCCGAGCCCGTCGTGCCGGCGATCAGCAGGTGGGGCATCTTTGCGAGGTCGGCAACGACCGGCTGCCCACCAATGTCTTTGCCGAGCGCCAGAGTCAGCGGGGAGCTTAGGTCATCGTAAACCCTTGATTTGATGATTTCCCCCAACGCGACCATCTCACGAACCTCATTAGGAATTTCGAGTCCGACATACGGCTTGCCGGGAATGATCTCTACGACTCGCACACTGACGGTGGACAGCGAGCGGGCCAGGTCCTTGGACAGATTCGTGATCTGGTTCACCTTTACTCCGGGCGCGGGTTTCAACTCGAAGCGGGTCACGACCGGCCCCGGGCGCACGGACACGACTTCAGCTTCGACACCGAAATCCGCAAGCTTCAGTTCGACGAGCCGAGACATCGCTGCCAATGCCTCTTGCGAATATCCGCCTTCCCGTTGCGGCGGATCGTCCAGCAAAGCTAGCGCCGGAAGTTCCGATGATGCAGGCGGTTCAAAAAGCGGCACCTGCCGCTCCCGTTCCAGCCTGGCGCTGGATTCTACCGATTCAAATAACGGCTCGATTTTCGGCGCATTCAGCTTCGATTTCGAGCGGCTCCGCGTGACAAGCTCATGGCGTTGTTGCTTGGCACGGCGGCCTGCAAGCCACACCTGGATGCGACCGACTGCGATCTCAGCCGCACCAATCGTCGCGAGGACACCGCGTCCTGTTCTATCCATTACCGCCAGCCACGAGACTCCGGTGGCCAAAGACACCGCCGCAAGCCAGATGACCAGCAGCAGTACGGTGGCGCCGAGAAGCCCGAGGATCTGCTCCAACCCCGCGCCGACGAGCTGACCGACAATACCGCCCGCCGTCTCCCTCAGGCCGGGGACCAGAAAGTGCAGTGTGGCAAGACCACAGCTGGCCGCGAGCATCAGAATGAAGCCGCCGCTCCGCCACAGCAGTGCCGAGCGACTCACGCGGTCACGGTAATTACGGCCTTTAAAGACCACCAGGCCGGCCAAAAGAACCAGCGCCGGAAACAGGTAAGCCGGCGCGCCAAACAACAGATAGGCGATATCAGCAAACCACGCGCCCGCTGGTCCCATGCGGTTTTGCACCATCTGGTTATCGCCGGAAACGCTGAAGGCCAGATCTGTCGCGTGATAGCTCGCGAGCGCGAGGAAAAAGATAACGGCGAGGCCCGCGCAGAGCCACAACGCCGATTCCCTTAAGCCCCGGATTCGTGGGACGAAGTAGGGCTGGGCCGCGCTGTTGGGGTTCGCTCTGCTCAAGTTCTACCCGAATATGTCAAGTTAAGGTGCTGATTATACACACACTCGCCCCGTGCACAGCCCCCGCGACAAGAGATTGGCGGCGCCCGATAGCTTACGCAACGCCGCCCCTATCCGCGCAGCTGTTGGCACCGGAAACGCATTGGGTAACCTGGTTATAGTACTCCTCGGCACCGGAGCGACTCGTTAGCGGTTCCGGCTAAACGCAGGAGTTATGCCTGAATCGTATGAATGTCCAAGTGCATCGCGACACCGGAATCCTGAATGTCGCGCCGGCCGCGTGGAACGCGCTTGCCGGCGACTCGCCGTTCCTACGGCACGAATTTCTTGCGGCATTGGAAAGAACCGGCTGTGTTGGTGGTGAGACGTCGTGGCAACCGAGTCATCTGACGGTAGTTGATGCGGCAGGCGAATTGCTGGGCGCATTACCCCTTTATATCAAGCACGACTCCAGAGGGGAGTTTGTCTTCGACTGGAGCTGGGCCGACGCCTACGCACAGGCGGGTCTTTCATACTATCCGAAGCTTGTCAGCGCAGTCCCGTTTACACCGGCAACCGGGCAACGAATCTTGGTTGCAGCGCATGCGGACTTTTCAACCGTCGCGAGCGCTCTGATCGGCGCAGCCCGGGAGCTCGGCGCCGAACTCGGCGCGTCATCGCTGCACGTGCTCTTCCCTACTGAGGCCCAGCGTAATTATCTGGCTGGCGAAGGCCTGCTGACGCGGAAGAGTTGTCAATTTCATTGGCGCAATGATGGCTACCAGAGCTTCGACGATTTTCTAGCTCGATTCAGCTCCGCAAAACGCAAGAAAGCCCGCCGGGAACGGCGCCGCATAGCCGAAGCGAAAATTCAGTTCCAGCATCTCCAGGGCGACGAACTGGGACCCGAAGACTGGGACACAGTATTCAAGTTCTACGCGCATACTTTCCTGCGACGCGGCCGCACTCCTTACCTCAATCGTGCGTTCTTCGCCGATATCTCAACAACCATGCCGGAGAGCCTGGTCGTGATACTCGCACGCTTCGAAGGCCAGCCCATTGCGGCGGCGATCTGTTTTCGTAGTAGTGACACTCTGTACGGACGCTACTGGGGCAGCCTCGCGGATTTTCACAGCCTGCACTTTGAGACATGCTACTACCAGGGCATCGACTACTGCATCAGAGAGGGGCTGAGCCGATTCGAGCCGGGCACACAAGGAGAACACAAGATCAGCCGGGGCTTCACGCCCATAGCGACCTGGTCGAACCATTGGATCATCGATCCGGAGTTCGGTCATGCCGTCGCAGAATTTCTGGACCGCGAGCGGTTGCATGTGGAAGCCTATATGGAGGAACTTGCTGCGCACGCACCCTATCGGCGGGATCTGCAGGACACGACTCCATCCCGATGAGAAGCACACATACCGACAATGAGTGCCGACCATGACTAGCCCGCGCTGGCTGGCCGTCACCGACGCCCCCGACGATTTCCCACCGGCCGGGGAAGCGCTGACCGAACCAAACGGGCTGCTCGCCATGGGCGGCGATCTGAGTCCACAGCGGCTGTTGGCCGCATACACTCAGGGCATCTTTCCGTGGTATGAGCTCGGTCAACCGATCCTCTGGTGGTCGCCCGACCCGCGAGCCGTACTCTGGCCGGAGAATCTCCACGTCTCGAGACGCCTGCAACGCACACGACGCCGCTCCAGTCTCAGTCTGACTTGCGATCAAGCATTCGCCACCGTGGTCGAGTGTTGTGCTGAGCCACGTCGTTACGCCGAGAGCACTTGGATCACCGGCGAGATGAGCGATGCGTACAACGCTCTGCATCGGCTTGGCTGGGCCCACTCTTTCGAGGCCTGGCAGGACGACGAACTCGTAGGCGGGCTGTACGGCGTCGCCATTGGCCGAGTATTTTTCGGTGAGTCCATGTTCTCGCGAACGACGAATGCGTCGAAGATCGCGCTGATTACCGCAGTCAACTACCTCCGAGCCAGGGACTTCGCGCTGCTAGATTGCCAGATATGGTCGAGTCACCTGCAAACTCTTGGCGCGACAACCCTACCGAGATCCGTCTTCCTGCAACAGATCGACGAACTATGCCGTCCGCCGGGCAGCCCGGGCTCATGGGCGAAGGATTTTGAAGAATCCAGCGGGGACCAGACTCGTCTCGGGTAGCAGGTTAGCTAGCCTGCTCGGTGGCGTCGTTGCGGGAGTCTCGTAGGATGTGTAACAATTCGGCGCCGCAGTCGGCAGGTAACCGTTACAGTATGGCCAAAGAAGAAGCAATCCAGATGGAAGGCGTGGTATCAGAAACGCTACCCAATACCACTTTCCGTGTCGAGCTCGAAAATGGCCACATCGTCACTGCCCATATCTCGGGCAAGATGCGCAAGAACTACATTCGAATTCTCAAGGGCGATCAAGTCACAGTCGAGTTGACACCCTACGATCTCACCAAGGGGCGCATCATTTACCGCTCCCGGTAGCGGGGTTCAGGCTTCAGGTAAGTGTTCGAGTTCGCGCGTAACCGGCTCGGGTGTCAAGATCAGCCCAGCTCCGTCCTCATTCAGGTCTACCCGCACATGCCCGCCGTCTCTAAGCTTACCGAACAGCAACTCTTCGGCTAGCGGCCGCTTAATATGCTCCTGGATAACTCGGGCCATCGGCCGCGCACCCATATTTTTATCGTAACCTCTCTCCGCGATCCAGGTGCGCGCGGCGGGCGCTAACTCGATTGTCACGTCATTCTTATCCAGCTGCGCTTCGAGCTCTATGATGAATTTATCCACCACTCGAGCGATGGACAGTTCGTCCAGAGACTCGAACTGAATAATTGCATCAAGCCGGTTGCGAAATTCCGGCGAGAACAGCTTTTTGATGATCTCCAGGGTATCGCTGGAATGATCCTGGACCGTGAACCCGACGGACGCGCGGCTCATCTCCTGCGCGCCGGCGTTTGTGGTCATCACGATCGTGACATTGCGAAAGTCGGCCTTGCGGCCGTTGTTGTCGGTCAAAGTACCATGGTCCATTATCTGCAATAACAGATTGAATACCTCTGGATGCGCTTTTTCGACTTCATCGAGCAACAAAACACAATGGGGATTCTTCGTGATGGCCTCAGTCATGAGACCTCCCTGATCGAAACCGACGTAGCCCGGTGGTGCGCCGATCAAACGTGACACGGTATGGCGTTCCATGTATTCGGACATATCGAAGCGTATGAGTTCAACACCCATTGTCATGGCCAGTTGCCGAGTCACTTCGGTCTTGCCGACGCCGGTCGGCCCGGCGAACAGGAAGGAGCCGACCGGGCGTTGCTCGTCGCCCAAACCGGATCTCGACATTTTGATGGCAGACGCCAACGCACCAATCGCCTGATCCTGGCCGAAGATAACGAGCTTGAGATCCCGTTCAAGATTTCTAAGCACATCGCGGTCCGATGTCGAGACGGTTTTCGGCGGAATTCGTGCCATCTTGGCGATGATATTGTGGATGAGTTCCACGTCCACGACTTCCTGCCGCTCTGCTTCGGGCTGCAGACGCCTATTGGCGCCGGCTTCGTCGATCACATCGATCGCCTTATCCGGCAGCTGGCGATCGTTGATGTGCTTGCTCGATAGCTCCGCTGCCGCCTTGAGGGCTTCGTCGTCGTAGCGCACATTGTGGTGTTCCTCGAAGCGAGTCTTGAGACCACGCAGAATCTCGATCGTCTCCTCGATGGTGGGCTCGACGATATCGATCTTTTGAAAACGGCGGGCCAGCGCATGATCCTTCTCGAAGATACCGCGGAATTCGGTGTACGTCGTCGATCCGATACATCGCAGATCGCCGTTGGCCAGCACAGGCTTGATCAGGTTGGAGACATCCATCACACCGCCGGACGCCGCACCGGCACCGATGACGGTATGAATTTCATCGATGAACAGAATCGCCCCAGGTAGTTTTTTGAGCTCGGTGATCACGCTTTTCAAGCGTTTCTCGAAATCCCCACGGTATTTCGTTCCTGCGATGAGGGCGCCCATATCCAGCGCATAGATCCTACAATCCCTGAGCACCTCTGGCACTTTGCCCTCTGTGATCAGACGGGCCAGCCCTTCAGCGAGTGCAGTCTTACCTACGCCGGCCTCACCCACAAAAAGAGGATTGTTCTTGCGGCGCCGGCATAGAATCTGCACGGTACGCTCGACCTCCATCTCGCGGCCGATCAACGGATCGATACGCCCAGCTTCAGCCTGAGCATTCAAGTCGCTGGTAAATTGCTCCAGCGCACTGACTTCGGATTCCGCGCGATCCCCATCTACCGCCTCAACATCTTCATCGTTTTCAGCGCTGCGTTCTCGAAAGCTCGAAAATCCGTGAGAGATGTAGTTAACCACGTCCAAGCGTGCCACATCATGCAGCCCGAGAAGATAGACGGCCTGTGATTGTTTCTCGTTGAAGATCGCGACCAGGATATTGGTCGGCGTCACCTCTTTACCACCGCTGGATTGCACGTGTAACACCGAACGCTGCAGGACGCGTTGGAACCCGAGAGTTTGCTGAACGCCCACGTCCACGTCTTCCTCGTCATCATCCTTTATAAGCCGCGGTGTCGATTCGGCAATGAACTCAATGAGTTCACGCCGCAGCTGAGCAATGTCTGCACCGCAGGCTTGCAGAATCTCTAGGACCTGAGGCGTGTCGAGCAATGCGAGCAGTAAGTGCTCGACCGTGATGAACTCATGCTGAGCTTCCCGAGCCTTCTGGACTGCCTCGTTAAGGCAATATTCGAGTTCGCTCGACAACATCAGGTTTGTTCCATCGTGCACAAAAGCGGGTGCTGGTTTTGCTGCGCTAATCCGGTCACTTGAGCTACTTTAGTCTCGGCGATCTCAAAAGTGTATACACCGCAGATACCCTTGCCCTTGGTATGCACTTGAAGCATAACGCGGGTCGCGATCGAGCGGTCCATGGAGAATATTTTCTGTAGCACTTGCACCACGAATTCCATCGGAGTGTAGTCGTCGTTCAGTAGCACGACCCGATACAGCGGCGGTTTCTTCAGCCGCGGACGGGCCTCTTCCAAGGCAAGCCCGTGGTCGCCCTCAGTACCGACTGTGTAAGGATCGTCCGCCATAGTCCAGTATTATCGGGCCTAACAATCAAATTTAAAGGTAGGCGACAGGCGGAGATTCGACGAAAGACGCGAATCTAACTCCTGCGCAGCCAGAAAGGCGCAAAACTGGCGCCTAAGTCACTTGTCCCGCCCCTCTAGCGTGCCTATGATACTTGGTTAGGCTGGCAAGCCACGGGGTTCCAAGACGCATCTATGGACGTCGCGACACGTATTCTCCAATGGAAGGAGCACCCGCCCGAGGAATGGGCGAGAGCCGCGAACCGCTACCTGCCCCACATCGTCAGCGCCCTGTTGATAGTGGCGCTGGCCAACAAGCTTGCGGAACTCACATGGACGATCATCCCGGGTACCCCTCTGAACGCAGCGGCGCCGATCGTTAGCGTTCCAACCACCCGAGGAAACTCTGTCACCGCAGCCTTGGACTTCTCCAGGATCACTGGCAGCCACCTGTTCGGCGAAGCGTCGCAGGCCGTGGCACCGGTGATCGAGACTATAGTGGACGCGCCCGACACGAACCTGAATCTCGAGCTGCGCGGCACCCTATCGAGCCAGGACAGCGAGAGTGGCTGGGCGATCATTGCCGACGGTCGTGGCAAGGAGAAAATTTATTACGTCGATGACACGATCGACGACAGCGGCAATACGGTGCTTCACGCGGTGTATGGGGATCGCATCCTACTCAACCGGGCTGGGAATCTGGAGACGCTACGTCTGCCCAAGGAGCTCTCCGCCGGTGCCGCAACAGCCACCGTTCGACGGACTACGGCCGCGCCCGTCGCCTCCAATTCGTCGCTGAGGAACGTTCTCAGTCAGAACGCCTCGCGCATCACCAACGTGATCCGGATCGTGCCCCATATCGAACAAGGCCAGATGGTCGGTTTTCGGATCAACCCTGGCCAGGCCCGTGCACAGTTCGATGCACTGGGCTTACGACCCGGCGATGTCGTGACCGAGATCAACGGCACCGCAATGACAGACCCGAGCCGCGGCCTGCAGGTTTTTGAAGCCCTGGGTGAGACCACGGTAGCCAGTGTCACGGTGCTCCGCAATGGTCAACCCGAAGTTCTAGTGATCGATACCAGTCAACTGGCGGTACTGGCGGAGGGTCGTCAGTAGGACGCTGCGCCAGAACAAACAGGAAACACTCGTGAACAGACACTATGCGATGCGAGACAGATTAAGAATCATGGCGCTAGGGCTCGTCCTCGGGCTAAGCACCACGAGTTCCACTGTCGCTCAAGACGCTGGGCCGCAGATCATGCCCAACTACCGGGACGCCGACATTCGCCAGATTATCGAGGCGGTAGGCGAAGTCACCGGGCGAAACTTCCTCGTGGACCCGCGGGTAAATGCCCAGGTAACGCTGCTGTCGTACACACCCATGTCCCCCGACGCGTTCTACGATGCGTTTCTCGCCACCCTCCAGGTACACGGTTACGCAGCGCTTGAGGCCGGCGACATCGTCAAGATCGTACTCGACGCCAACGCGCGGCAACTGCCTGGCGCTGGGGCGGGAGCCACGGGCGACCGGTTTGTGACTCAGACCATCCAACTGCAGAATATCGGCGCAGCCCAACTCGTACCGATTCTGCGCCCGCTGGTCCCCCAATACGGACACTTGACCGCGCATCCAGCCTCCAACATCCTGATTATCGCTGATCGGGCGAGCAACGTGACCCGCATGCTGAACATCATCGCCCGCATGGACCAGGCCGGCGCTGAGGAAATCGAAGTGATTCGCTTGGAGAACGCCTCGGCTACTGAGGTGGTTCGCATGCTCAGCACGCTGGATCAGGCCGCCGCGGCCGCGGGTGGTGCACCCGCCGCCCGAATCGCCGCCGATTCGCGCACCAACAGCGTGCTGATCAGCGGTAATTTGAACGGGCGGCTTCGTTATCGTGCGCTGATCGCGCATTTGGATACACCGAACGAGGACGGTGGCGATACACGCGTTCGCTATCTGTACTACGCGGACGCCGAGGACCTCGCAACCAAGCTGCAAACACAATTTACTGCAATCGGCGCCGACGGTACGGCAGGCGCGTCAGCGCAAGGTGTCAACATTTGGGCCGACGCGGGCACCAACGCGCTCGTTATTAACGCTCCGGCCAATGTCTTTCAGGACATAACTTCGGTAATCGACCGATTGGATATTCGGCGCGCTCAGGTGAAAGTGGACGCAATCATCGTCGAAGTCAGCGAAGAGACCGCTAGCGCGCTCGGCGTGACTTGGGCCATCCAGGGCAGTGGCGCGAACAATCCGGTCGCGTTCACGAACTTTGGCTCGACGATCCCCGGCATCATTCAGCTCGGCTCCGCCGGTGCGGGCGGCACGCCCGACCCGTCAGCGCTACCGGAAGGTGCGGTGCTCGCCGTGGGGCAGATCCGGGACAACGGCACGAGCTGGGCTGCGATCCTCAGCGCACTGCGTGGAGATGCCTTGAACAATATTATCTCCACACCATCGATCGTCACGCTGGACAATGAGGAAGCGGAGATCAAAGTCGGCCAGGAGGTGCCGTTCCTGACCGGGAGTTTCACCAATACCGGTGGTGCCGCGGGCGCGGTCAACCCGTTCCAGACGATCCAGCGCCAGGAAGTCGGTGTGAGCCTGAAAATCACGCCGCAGATCAACGAGGGCAGCGGCGTGAAGCTCACGATCGAGCAGACGGTCTCAAGCATCGACTTTGGCGCATCCGGCCTCGGCGCGGTCGACCTCGTGACGAACAACCGATCGATTACGACGACTGTCTTCGTAGAGGATCGAGACATTTTGATACTGGGCGGTTTGATCGACGATCAGCTGAGCGAACGCGAGCAACGCGTGCCTTTCCTCGGCCGCATCCCGGGGCTGGGCTGGTTGTTTCGGGCACGTACCGTCGAAAAGGTGAACAGGACTCTGATGATCTTCATTCGCCCGACCATCTTGCGCAACAGCGTGCAGGCGAACTTTGAGACCAACGCAAAGTATCGCTTTATCCGGGACTTACAACTGCAGCAAGCCCAGGAAACCGTGCCGCTGATGAGAAATGCGGATCGCCCGTTGCTGCCGGAACTCACCCAACCTGCGCCAATACCGCCGCCAGCCCAGGGCGAAGCGTCCGAGACCAATGGCGGCTAACCTGGATCTCGATCAAGCCGAGACAGCACAACCACGGGAGCGACGTCTCCCGTTCGCTTTCGCCAAGCGTCACGGCGTTCTGATCCAAGGCGTGAAAGACGGTCACACCGAGGCCATCTACCGGCAAGGCGTGTCGACACTGAGCCTTGCTGAGGTTCGCCGTTTTGTCGGCGGCCCGGTGGCATTCTCCTGCGTCGATTCAGAGTCCTTCGACGATCAGCTCCAGATTTCGTACGAGAGCGGCGCCTCCATGACCATGATGGAAGGTCTGGACGATGAAACGGATCTGCTGGAGGTCGCGCAGCAACTTCCCGAACCGTCCGACCTGCTTGAAAGCGATGATCAAGCACCGATCATTCGCCTGATCAATGCGCTGCTGACCGAGGCGGTCAAGAAAAACGCTTCGGATATTCATATCGAACCCTACGAAAACCACCTGACCGTCCGGTTCAGGATCGACGGCGTGCTCCAGGAAGTCCTCAAGTCCCGGCGCGCAGTAGCGCCACTGGTCGCATCCCGTATTAAGGTCATGGCCAAGCTCGACATTGCGGAAAAACGCCTCCCTCAGGACGGGCGCATATCCCTGCTGATCGCAGGCCGGGCCGTTGACGTTCGCGTCTCGACCATTCCATCCGGACACGGCGAGCGAGTCGTCTTACGACTGCTGGACAAACAGGCCGGGAGACTGGATCTGTCACGCTTAGGTATGGCCGAACGAGATCGGTCCAGTATCGATTCGCTGATTCATCGCCCTCACGGCATTCTCCTCGTCACCGGCCCCACGGGCTCAGGAAAGACGACGACGCTCTATGCCGCGCTGGAGCGCATCAACGACACGAGCCGCAACATATTGACAGTGGAAGACCCGATTGAGTACTACATCAATGGCATCGGGCAGACGCAAGTCAATAACAAAGTGGAGATGACATTCGCGAGAGGCTTGCGGGCCATTCTTCGTCAGGACCCCGATGTCGTCATGGTCGGCGAGATTCGCGACTTGGAGACTGCCGAAATCGCAGTACAGGCGAGCTTGACCGGCCATCTCGTTTTGTCCACGTTGCATACAAATACGGCCGTCGGGGCCGTCACGCGACTTCGGGACATGGGGGTGGAACCGTTCCTATTGTCCTCCAGTCTGATCGGCGTACTCTCGCAACGCCTGGTCCGCGTGCTCGACCCCGAGACGCGAGAACCCTATCAGGCGGGTGAATACGAATGCCAATTACTGGATGCCGACGTGAGCAATCCACCAACGCTTTACCGTACCTCGAACGGAGATCAAGGTTACCAGGGGCGCACGGGAATATACGAACTCGTCACTCTCGACGACAAGATGCGCAGGATGATTCATGACGGCGCCGGTGAGCACGAATTGGAAGCTTATGCACGCGAAAAGGGGCCCGGTATCAGAGACGACGGTATCGGCAAGGTCCTGACTGGCACGACGACCCTGGAGGAAGTACTTCGGGTTACCCGGAGCGATTAATGGGGGCATATCAATACGTTGCGTTTGACAGTAACGGCAAGGAACGCAAGGGGGTATTAGAAGGCGATACCCCACGTCAGGTTCGAGCACTACTACGCGAACGCGAGCTCCATCCGGTAGAAGTCACCGAAGTCGAAGCGAAGGAACGCTCCCGGCGAACAGAGTTCTCGCTACGCCGCGGAGTTTCGGCACTCGATTTGGCACTACTCACACGCCAGCTCGCCACCCTGACTCGAGCGGGTTTACCCCTCGAAGAAGCGCTTCAGGCTGTCAGCGAACAGACTGAGCGGCCGAGGCTCAAGAGCATCATCCTCGGCGTGCGTGCGAGGGTCCTGGAGGGCCACACTCTCGCCACCGGACTCGACGATTTTCCGCATGCGTTTCCGAACATCTATCGCGCGACTGTTACCGCAGGAGAACAGGCGGGAAGGTTGGACGCGGTCCTGGAGCGACTGGCCGATTACACGGAGTCCCGTCACAACCTGCGTCAGAAGATCAGCCATGCTTTGATCTATCCCATCGTGTTGACGGGTCTGGCGTCCACGATCATCGTACTCATGCTCGTCTACGTCGTACCCAAAGTGGTCGGGGTATTCGAGACTACCGGACAGACGCTACCACTGCTTACGCGGGCGCTGATCGCTCTGTCAACTTTTCTGCAAAATTGGTGGTTTTTAGTCGTGGCGGGAATCGTCGCGGTAGTCGTCGGGATCAATCGACTCCTGAGCCGAGAGGGACCGCGCCGACAATATCATCGGTGGCTCCTCAGAACGCCCATCTTCGGGCGTGTTAGCCGGGGACTTAATACCGCCCGTTTTACGAGAACACTGAGTATTCTGAGTTCCAGTGGGGTACCCATCGTCGAGGCAATGAGCATCAGCGGCTCCGTGGTCACGAACCTGCCGATGCGCGACGCAGTCGAAGAAGCTACGGTTCGCGTGCGTGAAGGCGGCTCAATCGGGCGCTCTCTTGGTCAGTCCAAACTCTTTCCGCCGATGAGTATCCATCTCATTTCCAGTGGCGAGGCTTCCGGGGAACTCGAAAACATGCTCGAGCACGCAGCAAACCATCAGGAGAATGAGATGGACAGTCTGCTCGGAGCGATGCTGAGCATTCTTGAGCCGGCCCTGATTATCGTCATGGGTCTGATGGTGCTGGCGATCGTCATGGCCATTTTGCTGCCGATTTTTCAGATGAACCAGCTCATTGCCTGAGCGCCTCGCGTAGAGACGACCGCCTTCCCGCGAACGTGGCGCAGACGACGGGCGCCGCCTAATGAAAGTCTCTGGATTGAGCAGGCAAAGAGCCCAATAAGGCGCTGTGATCATAGAGCCGATCAGCCACCACATGGACCACTTCGCCCTCCTTTTGCACGTGGCCCTTAACTCCCAGCAGGGTCGCCCCGAGTAAGATAGATCGCTGACTCTTCGCTAGGCGCTCCCAGACCACCAGATTGAGATACCCGGTTTCGTCCTCGATGGTGACGAAGGTGACGCCTGCAGCACTGGATGGGCGTTGACGTGTAATGACGAGACCCGCTACATAAGTAGCCGTACCGTGCGCAAGCTCAGTGACCAAGCTTGCCTGTTCAATGTGCATGGCAATGAGGCGCGTTCGCAATAACGCAAGAGGATGACGACCGAGAGTAAAACCTAAATGACGATAATCCGCGGCGATGTTCTGCCCTTCAGTCGGGATCCTCAACAGGGGGGTTCCTTCAGGAATACGAATCTGGGGGAAAAGCGGTGTTGGTTTCTGCACACCTGCTATATCCCAGCGGGCACGATGTCGATTTGTTGCCAGAGATTTTAGCGCGCCACTGGCAGCCAACACGTTAAGATCTTTGCGGCCAAGCCCCGTTTGCTCCGCAAGGTCCTGGATATTGGTGAACCCGTGCGTACGTCGGGCCCCTATCACTTGCTCGGCCCCAGCGGCCGACAAACCCTTAACCAGATGAAGACCCAAGCGCAGAACCGGATCTCCGTGCGTGTTGCGTTCCAGTGTCGAGTCCCAGTCGCTAGAGTAGATATCTACGGGCCTCACCTCCACACCATCCTTCCGCGCCGAGCGTATTAGTTGAGCTGGGGCGTAAAAACCCATGGGCTGACTGTTGAGCAAAGCGCAAAAGAAAACTGCGGGTTCGTGACATTTGAGCCAGGCAGACACATAGACCAAAAGCGCAAAACTCGCTGCGTGGGATTCCGGAAATCCGTATTCCCCAAATCCCTTGATCTGTTTGAATATCCGCTCGGCAAACTCCCCCGTGTAGCCACGATCCAGCATGCCCTGAATTAGACGCTGTTCAAACCGCTCCAGGCCACCACCACGGCGCCAGGCGGCCATAGCCCGGCGCAAATCATCAGCTTCTCCCGGCGTGAACCCTGCCGCAACCACGGCCAGCTTCATGACCTGCTCTTGAAAAATCGGCACCCCCAGAGTGCGTTTCAATACCTGCTCGACCTGGGGACTCGGATAACTCACAGGCTCTTTGCCATCACGTCGTCTGAGATAAGGATGCACCATGCCCCCTTGAATCGGTCCTGGCCGGATAATGGCCACTTCAATCACAAGATCGTAATAACATTTAGGCTTAAGCCTGGGCAGCATCGCCATTTGAGCGCGCGACTCGATCTGAAAAACCCCGACCGTGTCAGCCCTGGAAATCATCTCATAAACAGCAGGATCCTCGGGTGGTAGATTGCTCATACTGAGTTCCCGGCCATAGAAAGCCTGGATTAGATCGAAGCTACGACGGATCGCACTTAATATGCCCAACCCGAGCACATCCACCTTTAACAATCCTAGTTCTTCCAGGTCATTCTTGTCCCACTGGATGACGGTACGGTTCGGCATGGCAGCGTTTTCAATGGGCGCTAACTCACTCAAGATCCCTTGAGAGATGACGAATCCACCCACATGTTGAGAGAGATGCCTCGGAAACCCAATCAAAGCACTGACAAGAGTCAACAAACGATGAACCACGGGACTGGCTGGATCGAGGCCGGCTTCCCTCACTCGCTCCGAACCGATTTGTCGGCCGTCACCCCGCTGCAGGGACTTGGCAAGCGCGTTCACCTGGAGTTCATCAAGCCCTAAAGCCTTGCCTACATCCCGTACGGCGCTCCTGGCTCGATAGCTAATCACGGTTGCCGCTAGTGCGGCTCGTTCACGTGAATACTTCTTGTAGATATATTGAATGACCTCCTCGCGCCGCTCGTGTTCAAAATCTACATCGATGTCCGGAGGCTCATTCCGTTCCTTAGAAATAAATCGCTCCATGAGCATTTCCATGCGAGCAGGATCTACCTCCGTGATCCCTAAGCAGTAACAAACAGCGGAATTAGCGGCAGAACCGCGCCCTTGGCAGAGTATGTGTTCGCTACGTGCAAACTGAACGATATCGTGGACCGTAAGAAAATAAGGCTCATAGCAGAGCTCTGCGATGAGTTCGAGCTCATGTTCAATGAGCTTCAGCACTTTGTCCGGCGCACCATGTGGCCAACGCCAGCGCATACCTTTCTCGGTAAGCGCACGAAGATGACTCGCGGGGGTTTCTCCAACGGGGATGAGATCATGAGGATATTCATAGCGCAACTCATCCAATGAAAAATGGATACGCTCGGTAATAGCCAATGTTTCCTTCAAAAGTTCCACGGGATAACCACGAGCAAGTGCCTCAAGTGATCTCAAAAAACGTTCCCCGTTGGGATAGAGTTCGAAGCCTGCTCTCTCCAATGGCACCTTGAGCCGAATAGCCGTCACAGTGTCTTGGAGCCTTCGTCGCTCACGACAGTGCATGTGCACGTTCCCGCTAGCGACCATCGGTATACCAAGCACCTTCGCTGTCTTAGTCCAGACTTTCAGCAAATGTCGATCCTGCCCATTCACCAATAGCTCTGTCGCCAACCAGACTCGATCGGGGAAACTTTCTTTAACCCAAGCACCCTGACTAAGATCGGGATCCTCTGCAGGCAACCACAAAATGAGGTTCTCCGAGGACCCTAAGCACCGGCTGACATCATCCCTGGTCAAGTGATAGGAGCCTTTGTCAGCCGCTCTCCGGCCGCAACTGATCAGCGCTGTAAGCGCCCCGTAGGCTTTACGATCGGCAGCGAGAACAACCATCTTCAAATCGTTATCGAGTTTGAATTCACTACCGATAATGAGTTGCAACGGCAACTTGCGAGCGACAGAATGGGCACGAACGACGCCGGCCAGTGAGCACTCATCGGTCAAAGCGAGACCCGAGTATCCTAATTCAGCGGCCCGCTTTACTTGCTCTTCCGGATGAGACGCGCCACGAAGAAAAGTAAAGTTACTAAGACAATGCAGCTCCGCATAACGAAGCATTCCATTAGCCGAAAATTCCATGGAGATACCAGTTTCGATCTGCGCAACGGTTCTGATAAATCCACAGCTTCTCGCCTTTACTATTTGCAGCCATGTAGTAATCCCTGCTGATATCTTCGCCGCTCCACCACCCCGCTTCTATCCGCTCAGGACCAGACAGCGTTTGCAAAGGTTCTCGTCCGTGGTAACGGGGAAAGCCGCCGGCAGTACTGAGTAATGACAGCGGCCTGGGCAATATCCAAAGTGGCCGATGATGCGCCCAGGGAGAAATCACTGCAGCACCGGGACTTGTTTGCGAGAACAAATCAACCGATTTTTCCCATGCCGCCTCAGGCCGATGTTCTTTCACGAGGCTGATACCGTAAATGCGTGTTGCTCCTAAACGCCCTCGCAAACGTTCTACTAATCTATCGATGCTCTCTTCACGCCCCGGCTGGGCAGAGTCTCTGAATAGTGTCGCATTATGCTCGACCGCGGCTTCAACGCGCCCAGTTCTCAATGCCAACGCAATAACAGGAGCGGGCAGGAAAATTTGCTCCAATCTGTCTAGGAAGAGTCTCAAGAATCTCTCCCGATCCTGGGTAAGACCTACCAGTTTGATACGTTCCACCGTCGCCGAACGATGCAGGTGCCGGAAGACGATTTCAAAACTCTCTATTCCAATCTGACGCTTACGCAAAACCTTGACGAGATCTTCAATGAGGTTTCCTCCCGCACAAGCGAGAGCAACCGGATCAGTAATTTCATCAGGAAATTCGAGCACAGAACTCAGGCGCTGAGATGGTCGAAACTCGGGCCACGGGTCATATCCCCCTAGAGACTGGTCTAACTGAAGGAGATATTGCCGGCCTATCCGCCTAATAAAACCATCGCGCGGTAAACGCAGGCAATCACCAATGGTCTGTAGGCCCATACTCTGGAGAGATGATTGAGTGCTTTCAGGCCAACCTGTCACGCTTAAAGGAAGCGCGCTCAAGCTTCCCACCAATTTTTCTGGAAGACGAACATCGTGATTCCTATGACGTACCAGCCAGAGCGCAGCAAGTGCTGTTGGTGCTGCGCACAGATAAGCCGTGATTTGTCGGCGCTCGAATTCTGCCCGTAATGCCTCCTTAATAGTCTCGAGCCCGCCAAATAACTTGAGACTCCCATTTACTTCCATAAGAAATTCTTGGGGAGGCGCAAGACTTACAGAAGATGTGAATTGCCGGGCCCACCCGGCTAATGCCTCTAGAGCAGGCTCGTGAGGATCAGAATCAGGTAGTGATCCCAGGGCTATTTTTGGCAGGTGGACCGCAATCCATAGTTTGCTTGCACGGAGTTTGTTTGAGCGAGGTTCGCAAAAAACGGAGTCACGAGGAGAGGATGACGATTCTCCGGTCAACAGAGATAGTGGGTTGAGAGCCTGGGTCATAGCAAGCTACCGCCACTCGGCGTCTCCCGCATCGCTGCAACGGATACGGATCACCCCGGGACGCCCGCCACGGCATTTCAGTATCTCAACCCGGGTCATTTCTCCTTCCCGTAGAAGTTGTAATTTAAGCGCCGCCGGTGATCTCTGTCGCAACGCCGTTTTGGGGCGAAAAAGCACCGCCCAGCAACACCCTTCCTCGGCAGCCAGTTGCAGACGCCTTAAGGCTGTCTCATCCGCAGACTGAACCCAGGCCAATACGACAGCACACGAGCCGGCACGCAAGGCTTGCTCCATAGCCCAGAGACTGTCCTGATGACTTGGCGCTGCATGCACGAACAACATGCGGGTCAAATCGATGCCATGCCTGCTCAAAGCAGGGGCATAGGGAATAAAAGGCGGCGCAACCCAGAGAATCCAACGCGCAGCTAACCCTAGACCCTGAGGCCGGCTTAAGCGGGCCAGGACCGGCATTAAGAGGCTCAGCTCACCAATACCGTAGCTCGCCAATACGATCTCTGTCAGGGTCGCCGTAGGCCAACCACCCCCAGGCAGGTGATCATCTAATTCCTTAAACCCCGTCGAATGAACGATGTTGGGGGACTGGCTGTCCGCTCCCTGCCAAATATGCGGGTGATTGATTAATTTTTCGATACTCACGATGGTGGGCATTGCTCTGCAATGCTTTGTTTTTATTCTCTATATAGTGTTCCTAATCACGCCCACCACCACACCTTCTATAGTCAGAGACTGTTCCCTGAGATCTATCTGGATAGGTTTAAAGTCCGGGTTCTCCGGCATCAACCAAACCTGATGCCCTTCCTGACGGTAGCGCTTAACCGTGACCTCATCTTCCAAGCGGGCGACAATGATTTGCCGATTCCTCACCTCGGGTGAACGATGCACCGCCACTAAATCGCCATCCAATATGCCTGCATCCCGCATACTCATGCCCTGCACTCGGAGCAGGAAATGCGGCTCAGCGCTAAAAATTCCCGGATCGATCTGATAACGGGCTTCAATATGCTCCTCGGCAAGAATGGGCTGTCCTGCGGCAACTCTTCCTACTAATGGCAAGCCGAGCTGCTCCCGTATAGCGTCCTTGAGCCGGATACCCCGAGAAATGCCCGGCAACAACTCGATTGCACCCTTACGTTCCAGGGCTCGTAGATGCTCCTCAGCGGCATTCACGGAACGAAAACCCAGCACCTTGGCAATCTCGGCCCGGGTGGGCGGCATGCCAGTTTCTCTTATAATCCTTTGAATTAAAAGTAAAATTTGTTGCTGTCTGGGAGTGAGATGCTGCATGTCGATGACTGTATATAAAACCAGTTACTGATACTATATACAGTCCCTCGTTGAGGTCAACCGTTAGCCCCAAAGAAGCGTTACCTCAACCCCACAGAGTCGTCGCAAAGACGACCCTGCGCAGACGGACAACAACTTGGCCAGAAGACGCGGCCCTGCGGTTCGTAGATTTACCGAAGCACATTGTTTTTATGGCAACATAGATTGCCTTCTTAATTGCAGTGTTGGGCGCTTTAGGAAATAATTGCGCCGGTTTGTCATTTCAGTCAGGGGAAACTCTATGTTCAGAAAACTTCAGCTAGGCGCACTCTTTGCCGTCCTGGCCATTGCCACTGGATGCGCAGCAACGATCACTGACGCGCAGCTTGAGGCGGTCCGGACAATCGCACGGAATGCTGAAAGCGCAGCAGAAGATGCCCAACGCCAGGCAGGTGAAGCGCGGGAAATGGCGTCAGGCGCTCAGAGTACCGCGAATCAAGCTCTCTCCGCAGCCAATGCAGCTCAAGCCTGCTGCGATGCGACCAATGAGAGAGTCGATCGCGTGTTCCTGGAAACGGTTGCGAAGTAACGAACAACGCAGCGAATAGATGCCGTTGGCACGTTTTGCCAACGGCGTTTTTTTGTGTGATTGAAAACCGCTTAGACGAACGAAGCGGGTTGTGAATCGACCGTTACAGCAGACCGCCGGATGAAATAACCTCTGGAATACCGCGAGCGTTTAAAACCACGCGCTCTGCCATTTTCCAATCGAAGTCGTTGCCTAGGCCTTCTTCGGTCGCCGCGATATAAGCACGCGTTAATTCGGTCATGATAGAAACCTCATCGCCCTGAAGTTTCTCGTCCAGAAGCGGGTGGGCCTCCAGATAGAAATCGGCTCCGCTTTGACCGAGTTTAATGGGTTGATTGACAATCCGTACGGGTGTGCCGACCGGGACATCGTTATACAAGGACTCGATATCCTCGGGAAACATGCGAATGCAACCGTGGGTAACACGCATACCGACACCGGCCGGCATGTTGGTGCCGTGGATCAGATAGCCCGGGATGGCGAGCCGCATCGCATGTTTGCCGAGCGGATTATCGGGGCCCGGCGGTACAACCGCCTCTAATGGCCTGTTCTGGGCAGCGTGCTCGTCACGAATCGATTGGGGTGGATACCAGGTCGGATTTTTTATCTTGCTGTAGACCTCGGTCAGCCCTAAGGGCGTACGCCACTCCATCCGACCAATACTGATGGGATGGGTAATGACACGACCCGAATCGCCATCGGGAAAATAGTAGAGTCTGAGTTCCGGGAGGTTGATCACAATCCCTCTGCGGGGCGCCTGAGGAAGCACGAATCGGGTCGGCAAAATTATTTTTGTGCCCTTTCCCGGAATCCAGGGATCGACACCGGGATTAGCCTGAACCAACTCTTGGAATCCGAGGTCGTAGGCGCGGGCGATTTTGACGAATGTATCCTCATAGTTCGCTACGAGCACCGTGTTCTCACCGACGACGTGGCTATCGGCCGAGAGCGGCAACTCAAGCGCAAGCGCCCTACCCGCCGCGGCGAGTAACACCAGTATTGCTAAGAGTCTGCCCATAGATTTGAATAGTATACACATTAGCCGTGACGTAAGGATGCGCACTGGGTCATGAATCGGCTGACCTACAGCAGCAGCGCCCAGAGAGACTCAGTGTCCGTAGCAGTCAATCATTGCGGGACCAGACTCCGGTACAGCGCAACTGTCTGTTCGATCGTGTCTTCGATGCGGAATTCTTCACCGATACGATGGCGTGCTGCCCGACCGATACGGGTACGCAACGCGGGGTTTTCATGCAAACGGCGGATCGCTTCACTTATCGCCCGGCTGTCGCGCACCGGGACTACGAAGCCGCTGACGCCATTGACAACGAGTTCCGGGCTGCCGCCGCAGTCAGTGACGATTGGCGGTACGCCATAGGCCATCGCTTCGATCAACGCACGCGCGAGACCCTCGCGTCGGATTGACGGCAGTACGAAGACATCACAGGCTGCGCTCAGGGACGGCGCATCGACACGAAAGCCGATCTTGTGGATTCGGTCAGCTACCGGGCTCCCGGCGATGCGTTTATCCAGGTACGGCGCATCCATGTGGCCGACGAGAAGCAGATGAACCCGCCAGTCTTCCGGTAACTCAGCCATCGCATCGACAAGGACCTCGATACCCTTCCGCGGCCGTATGTTCGCGACGCAGCCGATCACGAAAGCCTCCGGCGGAATCCCGAACTCCCTTAGGTCGCCCGGTGCGTCGGTGTACCAGTCGAGGTCGTGGCCCTTGTAGATTGTCACGAGCCGTTCGGCGGGCAGGCGAAGGAATGCGGGCCACATCGTCAGAAAATAGTCCCGGACCGCGTCGGCGACGCAAACGATTCGGTCGATTCTGGGATTCAGGAAGCGCTTCCACGAAATCGGATCGAAAAAACTAACGTTGCCGACGATGCCCCTGTACGCAACGATCCGAATGTCAAGTCCCTTGCTGGCCACGAGCCCGTTCTGTAACCCCTTGTTGTCGAAGACGTGCATGATGTCGTACCGTCCACACCGAATTTCGTCGCGCAGCTGGCGAGCGCCGGCAGAGTCGAATCGGCTGCGCAACTCGATATCCAGAACCGGAACTTCCGCTTCGGTTAACGCGGCGTGCGTTGCTGTCGCACGAGGACACACCACGGTCAAATCGATCCCCGCGTGGTGCAGACCGATAAAGGTCGCGACGGTCGGACGATCCGCACCCTCGGTAACGCACAAGACCTTGATCGTCACTGCGGTAACATTCGCGCAGATCGATGGTCGTCGAGCACGGACCGGTAGAGGCTGAGATAGTGTTTGCCCATGATTTCGGCCGTATAGTTTCTAGCGATTCGTTCGCCGTTCGTGCCGAACTCGCGTCTGAGCTCGGGCTGGTCGTGCAGGCGCAATAGGGCTGCCTTCAACTGATCGGGCCGTGCCGGGTCGATCAGAATTCCGTTTTCACCGTCGTGGACGATTCCGGGTATCCCACCGACTCTGCTCGCGACTATGGGCAGGCGCTGTTCCATCGCATCGAACAGTATGCTGCCGATGCCCTCCCTGTTGGACGGCAGAATAAATACATCGAACGCGGCCAGGTAGTCGCCGACGTTATCGACAAAGCCGGTGAAGGCCAGATTGCGCAGACCCTCGGCCGATTTACGGAGCATTGCTTCATCGTCTCCACCACCGACGAGCAGAAACTGAATGTTCGGATGCGTCTCCTGCAACTCCCTTGCAACCTGGATGATGATTTGCTGTGCCTTCTGCTTGTTATCGAGCGCCCCAACGTGGCCGACGAGCAGCTTTCCCGGGTCAGCTCCGTCAACTCCTCTGATCGCGGCCGACCGGGCAGCGTCAACACTCAGCCCACTGGCGGCACTGTAGATCACTCGCAGCCGTATCGACGGGTCGTAGGCCGACACGACCTCGGCAACCTGCGGGGCAACCGCAACGACGCACGCCGCACGCCGATAGGCCCTATGCGCCAACCAGTGATCGCCGATAGGGTTATCGATCCGACGCGTGAGGATATACGGGGTTCGCGAGCGCAGTGACCGCAAGTATGCAGCGTAGACGCTACGGCCTTCATGGACATGAATGAGATCGACTCCCAGAGTAGCGTTCATGGCCGCGAATCGGCCGCGGGAGACCGCTCGAACTTCGACAGCCACGTCTTTGACTCGTTCAGCCAACGGTTCATGCCGGCGTGCGACCAGTACCTGCCGGACGTCGGCGTGCGCCAGTTCGCGGATCAGCAACTCAGTTTGCCTCTCTCCTCCACGGAAACCACGGGACACATTGACATGGGCGATACTGATCGTCATCGGTGAAAAGATGCTCTATCGGTGTCGGTAGGCGGTAGTGTATCGCACACCTCCGATGGGGTGGTCGGCGGACCGATCGTACGCAGCTCTGCGCCGCGATTGCGGCAGCGAGATGAACCGCATAAAGTGTTTTCTTTGCAACCTTTGCAACGATACATGAGGGCGGGCGACAGTGTGTGGCTTTATCGGCGGAACCGAGCCGTCATGGAATTACAGGAAAGCCTTGGAATCCATCGCTCATCGGGGGCCGGACGCGAGCAAGCTGTGCCTGGACGGAGTTGTCAAAATAGGATTCCGCCGGTTATCGATCATCGATCTCCGCGACGACGCGAATCAGCCCATGTTCGCCGCAGACAATGCTACCTGGCTCGTATTCAACGGCGAGATATACGGTTACCAGGCAGTGCGGAAGGATCTCGAAAAGCGCGGCCACGTCTTTCGAACGACTTCGGACACCGAGGTTGTACTGAACTCATATCTACAATGGGGCGATAGCTTCGTCGATCACATCGACGGCATGTTTGCTCTCGCCATCTGGGACGCGCGCGATCGACAGCTAAAACTCTACCGCGACCGGCCGGGAATCAAGCCGCTTTACTATTATCACAAAGGCAAGAGTTTCGCTTTCGCCTCCGAACTGAAAGCGATCGAAATCGCCTGTGCAGCCGAAGGACTGCAGGTCGATAACACTGCACTCTACGATTTTCTCGGTTACCGCTATGTCCCGGCGCCGAAGACCCTTTACGAAAACTGCTTCAAGTTGCAGCCGGCACA